>NZ_JBYOJR010000016.1:0-139594 GCF_057798915.1 Cupriavidus sp. 22TCCZM01-5 | reverse complement strand
GTCCGCCATGAATCAGTTTGCTATTCTGTATGGCGAGCGATTTACTGCCGCTCGAAGCTGACAGAATTCAAAACCGCCTCGCACACAAAAATACGGACAGGCCCCCGCCGTCGAGTACCCGCGCTTCCCGACAGCGGACTGTTCATTGTCGAAAGGACAGACCGCACCAGCTTACTCTGTCCAATGTGCATCCACCTCTCTCATCAAGTGCCCCGCGAGAATATAGTCCCCCAACCTCGCCGCCTTTGCCTCCAGGCACTCTAGCTCATCTGCTGGCAAGTCGTTGAGCTCAAACTGACAGTACAGATTCCGCTGCCGGAACGTTGTCTTTGGTCGCAATAGGCCGGCAACGAGCGCAGCCGGCGAGCGTACGGCAATGTTTTCGTGCCCGCGATACTCGACGCGTATCCCAACCTTCTGGCCGAGCCTGCCGAGTTCAACTGCATCCTGCCAACCTGACTCGTAGTCCAACTCGACCACCGTTACTCCCTCTGTTTCCAGGAGCTTCAGTGCCTCCCCTCTGGTTCCAGCTCGAGCTGTCGCCATTCTGTCCTCCGCGGCTTCCCTCGGCGGCGGTCGGCGTATTTGCCAGCCGCAAATATGGCGTGTGGCTATTCGTGCGCTTCTTCGGCCATGGTCCTATATTGCACGGCAACATTGTAAGGGGCAGCTTCGTTTGCTGGATGCAGCCCTTCGAGCAGATAGGAATCCTTGCATAAGGCTGGGAAGACCCTGGGGGGCTATGTACCGCGAAGCGTGGTATCCGGGCAGGGCCCATCGACGGCTGTTGATGCGCGGTGCTCAGAGCTACCGATGCGGCTTCTCCGAAGGGGTCGCTATATGGTCGATATTTTATGACGTCGGGGCTCGCCGACTGCGTGGCGGAGTTCGCGGTCTTCGATGATTCCTTCGCTGCATGCAGGGCACTGCATTGCCCTCAGCACAATAGTCTTGTTTGGCTCAGGAGCCTTTTGCGCCGCGGACTTGGCAAATTCAAGGCGTTTATGGCTTGGGGCCGGGCGTGCTCGCCATGCTTTGCAAGCCAATCATGGCACCGGACTCATCAGTGATTCGCGCGAGTTCGCGATAGGCATTTGCCTGAACGCGCTCCGGTAGGGGGACGAACTTCGCCCGTCGGGCCAAGTCGTCTCCGCGCAAGTATCCCCAGGTGACAAAGCGAAGCGCTGCTAGAGTTTGCTTTGCAGATTTACTGATTTCGGGCACGGCAACGAACGTGCCCATCGTAATGGGCCATGTGTCTCGGCCCGGGCGATTGACAAGACTACTGGAAAAATCGCCCTTTCTGTTCCAGTCGCTATTCAACACTGCCTCGCGGAAGCTGCTGACCTGAGCGGTAACGAAATTCCCTGCAGCGTTGCGTAACTGCACGGGGCTCAGGCCGGCGTCGAGCACGTAGTTGTAGTCGATGTAAGCGATGGTTCCAGGGGTGCTTCGGACCGCTCGGACGACCTCGTCGCTTCCTTTTGCAGTGAGAAAACCGACCGGCGAGGAGAGGGAAGACTTCGTGCCGAAGGCGATCTTCCAATCGTCGCTGACATTGCTCAGATAGTCCGTGAAGTGAAAAGTCGTGCCTGAACCGTCAGCGCGTACCACCGGTCGAATCTTCAGCTTTGGAAGCGAGATACCAGGATTCAGCGCTTGAATTTCGGTAGCATCCCACGCGTCAAGTTTCCCTAGGAATATCTTGGCCAGCACGTCGCCGGTAAGCCGCAATTGGCCCTGGGCAACAGAAGGAAGATTGACAACCGGAACAGCCGCAGTTACCACGGTTGGCACCAGTACCAAATGGACACGCTTTGCTTCCGACGCCGAAAGTGGCACATCCGACGCCCCAAAATCGATGCCTCCATCGCGTATGCGCTTCATGCCCTCGCTCGAGCCCACCGCTTCGTACGCGATATTTACGCCTGTGGACGCTTTGTAGGATTCCGCCCAAATCTGGTAGACGGGTGCCGCGGCGGTTGAGCCTGCCCCACGAACCTGCGCGCTCGCAAGAGGAGAGATAAATGGCATCAGAGCGGCAAGGGCGAGTGCAGCTTTATATGGCATGGACGGCAGGAGGAAGTTTTGGCCCGATTGTACTTGTTTACGCTTGAAGCCATGCGCTGCCGGCGCAGGAGGCGAGGGAGGCAAGAACGCGAACGTAGCCATTTGCGCGAGCCACGGATGAGGTAATTGGCCGCACGTGCAGGCCATGCATGGATGGGGAAGGTTATCGGCCGGGACCCGGGCCATACGTTAATACAGACATTCATTTCGATTGAACGGATTACAAAGTTCCGTCTGAGGGTAGCGAACGACTATCTTGCCGACCGACTTGAGAATGCGTATAAATTAAACGTGACTGAAAAATTGGAGACAAGAATGGCAACGTATCAGGAATTGTTGGCGCAGAAGCAAGCGTTGGAAGCCAAAATCGAAGAGGTGCGTTCGACTGAGGTCGCGGGCGTCATCGAACAGATTCGCGAGCTGATGGCTCGATATGGTCTGTCGCCGGAAGACGTGGCGCCGCGTCGTCGTCGGGGCCGGCCCGCAAGTACAGCGTCCGCGGCCACCGAGAAAGCACCGCTGCCGCCGAAGTACATGGATCCCAAAACCGGAAAAACCTGGTCGGGACGTGGCCGGACGCCGGCGTGGCTGGGCAAGAGGCCTGAGCGTTTCCTTATCCAGCAGGAATGATCGATTGCACGCGTGTCGTCCCTTGAACGACGACGCCTCAATCGACTCTCCACGAGACTGTCAATGTGACCAGGCAGGCGGCAGCCCTATCTGCGGGTTGCCGTAGAACCTGACTTTGACGGTGGAGAGGATGAGCCGGCGGGAACGATGTTGGTCCGCTGTGAGGCGATGCACACTCGCCCGCAAAATCGGCAGGTTTAGAAACAAACCATGGATCCTGCCGAGGCGTCACGCCCCCTATGCAGGGAGTCCTGAAAAGACCAACCAGTCTGCAGTTGACGTTTCATGTATCTCGCGATGGCAGGGGGTTGCCCTACATTAACTTCTGGCCCGATGTCGTTGAATTCGGGTGGCATTACATCGAATTAAACTATCGTCTCTCAGACCTCGACTAGAAAGGAAACTCATATGGCATCCTATAAGGAACTCATGTCCCAGAAGCAGGCCCTCGAAGCCCAACTGGAAGAGGTACGCGCGAATGAAGTAGCAGGCGTCATCGAGAAGATTCAGACCCTGATGGCGGAGTATGGCTTGACGGTCGAAGACATCTCCAAGCGCCGTCGCGGCCGTCCAGCAGGTAGCGGTGCAAGCAAGCCGAAGTCCGAACTGCCCCCCAAGTACCGCGACCCCAAGACAGGGAAGACTTGGTCCGGCCGTGGTCGCCAACCGGCCTGGCTTGGTAAGAACCCCAAGAGATTCCTGATTGCAGAAGAAGCCTAAACTTCGGCTTCTGCACCCCGCGAGGGAATAGATTTCGCCCCTGCCCGCAATGCAGGGGTTTTGTTTTTTTTGCACTGCTGCCATGTTCTTTGAAGCGATTCATGCCGAGATCATGCTTGCCCGGCCATACCTGATTCCTCGCGAGCGCACAGAGAAAGGGATAAGGAATGGGTATTCTTATTGGCTGCGGGTTCCGCCCAGCAAGGAGCTGAGAGTCATCCGTCTTTCGCAAGAGGGTAGTGGCTACGAGCTCGTGCGTTCGGCCAGCGAGCGCAAAGCACGAGAGACGGTACGACAGCGCTTCTCCGGCTCAGTAGCCGAGCTTTTGGCCATCATCGATGAGCAGGTGGAAATTATCCGGAAACACGAATTAGTCAGTTTCCCCGGTTAGTACCGACGCAGCGGTTCGGCCAAGGGCTCATCCCTCCGCATTGTTCAGCCATTGCCGCATCAACGTGCTGTGGCTAACGATGATCGCCGCGGCCAAAGAATCTGTCATTCCACCGACCAGGTCACCGCAGCGGTGTTGCATCGATCTTTGGCACTGCAGCAATAGCTGCCCGATCTATAGTGAAACTCTGGTACGCCCCCCGCAACCCGGCTAGGTACAGGGGGCCGCAGACCCTGCCCAGCGTACTTTCTTGGAGACCTCCATGCTCTACCGGTTCATGGAGTATCAGCGCGCAATATTCGCGCCATTCGCTGTGTGGGCAGCGAACGCGGCGAGCGCGTTTTCCGATCATGGGAACCCCCTGTCGCAGATACCGGGCGCTCCCGCCTTTGCCGCTGGTTACGAAATGCTGTACCGTCTGGGACAAGCCCCCAACAAGCCGGGATTCGGTATCGCAGCCGTCGAGCACAACGGCTGCGTCATCCCCGTGGTCGAGCAAGTCGTCCTGGAGAGGGCATTTTGCCGCCTTTTGCGCTTCGCACCTGATCCGGTTGCACTTGGCGCCGCCGCGTCGCATCCAAGACCTGCTGTGCTGGTCTGTGCACCGCTGGCTGGGCATCACGCCGTCATGCTTCGCGAGATCATCGAAACCTTATTGGCCGAGCATATCGTCTATGTGACGGACTGGTCTGACGCGCGCTGCGTGCCCCTGGTGGCTGGGCCATTTCACTTGGATGACTATGTCACCGAACTGCAGGCGTTTATCCGTCAGATTGGCGCGGCAGATCCGCTGCACGTGATTGCCATCTGTCAGGCCACCGTGCCAGCCCTGGCGGCTATTTCCCTGTTGGCCAGCGCGGATGAGCCGACTCCCAGGAGCCTGGTCCTCATGGGCGGGCCGATTGATGCGCGTCGCAGCCCCACCGCGGTGGGAAAATTGGCCACAGACCACTCCCTCATGTGGTTTCAACAGAATTTGATCTATACAGTGCCCGATCGCTACGCCGGTGCCGGTCGCAAGGTGTGCCCGAACTTCCTGCAGCTTGCCGGCTTGATGGCAGCACAGCCAGGTCTTTTGATGACGTCGCACTGGAACTACTATTTGGAGCTCGCGCTGGGCGACTACGAGCGTGCCGAAGCCCTCCGGCGCGTTTGCGATGCGCATCATGCGGTGCTCGACATGGCGGCCGAGTTCTACCTGGATACCATCCAGATCGTGTTCCAGGAATTCCGTCTGGCACGCGGCAATTGGTTCGTGCACGGCCAGCCTGTGCGTCCGCAAGACATCCGCGCTACTACGCTACTGACCATAGAAGGCGACCACGACGCCATCTCCGGCTGCGGGCAGACTCAGGCAGCGCACGGCCTGTGTCGAGGCATTGCGGCACGCGACAAGCGGCACGTGACGGCACGCCGGTGCGGCCACTATGATCTTTTCTCTGGCCCCCGGTGGCACTCCGAGATATACCCTGGCATCCGCGCCCTAACTCGACAAGATACCTAGCCGCAGTGCCCGCGCCGATCATGCAAACACCACAGTTGGCATCACCTGCAAGCGGCAGTCGCAAGAATTCGTGTCGGCCGTCCACGATGACGTTGCTCCACTGGGCCTAGCAATATCGCTTCTCCAACGAGGCAATTGTGATCCGCGGCATTCGGCGTTAGCAATCCTTCGCGACAAATAGGTCTCAACGTGATCGGGGCCTATCGATACCTCATACAACTCGTCTCGAGTCATGGAGGTGGACACCATTCATTCCCGGTGCCAAGAGCGAGGATCGCGCCGCCTGCCGCACGAGCCGTGTTACGGAATGCGGCGCAGGGCTTCAAGCATAGAAGCCCCTTGACTCGTCAAGCGAGGGTGGGCACTACCGCTACCATGGCCATGCTCCATCGTCACCAGTTTGTGTATCAGCAATCCGTCCAGTTGTTCTGGTTCGAGATCGTCGATGTCTTGGGCATCGCCAAGCAGTAACAGCGCGGCGATTTCATGCGGACTGAGCATGTCAGGCTCCTTTGTCTGGATCGGAAAAAGGAACTACGACTGCAGGTCCGTGGATGGAGTTCCACGGGGGATTGTAGGAACGGGGCCGAGTGAACTCGGTGCGAGGACGCGCTGAATATGCGCACACCGAGCGTTCACCCTAAACCGTTTTGTCAGCAGAATCAAGCTCTACGCGTGCTGCGATGCAGCGGAGCAAAGCCGAGACACATCGAATTGTTGGTTGATGTGACTGTGGGCCAGCCACGATCACAGTGGCCTTTCACTGGTCTTAGCAGGTGCGGCGAGAGCTTGCATCTAAGACAGAAAATCGGAGCAAGCTGGCATTGCGGTGAGTACGCACCGATATGGCATGCGCGGACAGATGGGGCGACACCATGGAAACCGTTTACCTGCCGAGGGGCTGCATCCCGTGCCACACCTCCGAATAATGACCCGACGGGGCACGGGAGGCCAATCTCAGCTGATGCCTGGGCCAGAGCAGTTACCCAGCGGCCGAGCGTACCCGTTTCTGCGTAGGTCGTGCTCGAGCCTGACCAGCATGGAATTCGAGGCTGGACCACGCCTGATCCGGCCGGTTCGTCGCCGGCCCGGGGCGTGAACCGCGCCGGTAGCGCCGCCCCGGCGAGAAACTCGGTAACATTGTTGCTAGGTTCCTTCGATCAATCATTAGCGATGCGCGTTGGCCGCCCCATTCCCGCACCTGTACGGCCGGTCTGCGACGACTGCGGCAACATCGCCCAGCTTGCCCAGACAGGTGACTCCGCATATCCCTACCTTGAGGATCATGGTCCCGTCTGGATCTGTGTGCCATGCCAGGCCTGGATCGGCGTCCGCTCTCGCAGCCGACAGCACACACCGCTCGGTCGACTTGCGAACGCAGAACTACGCGACGCGAAGAAGCGCTTGCACGATGCGCTGGAGCCCTTGGTGGTCGCAAAGATGCGCCGCGATGGCGTGAACCCATTCGAGGCTCGCGGCAAGGCGATCAAGTGGTTGGCGAGCGAGCTTAATTTCACCTTATCGACACCAAGTATTCATGCATTGACGCATGAACAGTGCGAGCAGGCGATCTGTTACGTAACCTACTTTCAGGCGACACGCCGGCGATACAGTGAACAGGCGCCGGATACGGGTCGCAAGATGGATGCGTCAGGAGAAGACTGATGTGCTATTCCGCCCAAATCCAGGCCAGCTATCGCAGGTACGTGCGAGAATTCGGTGCGCGCATCAGCCTTGAGCGGTTTGTGGACCTTTTCTGGGAAAAGCGACGTGATGGCGGCTGGTCGAAGCTGCCCAAGGCCATGCGCGCTGCATTCGAGGCGCCGACCAACGAGACTGAGCGTGCCATTGCGGATCTGATCGCCGCGGCCGAGCGAGAGCAGGCTAGCCTCTTTGAGGCAGAGCTGTTCCAGCAGAAGACGCGTCTGACGACTGCCGAGCGCACGCTGGCCACCAAGCCGACGAAGAAGGCGGAGAACGACCAGCGCATCGCCACGGACAAGATTGCAAGGGCGCAGCGCAACCTGGCGGACTTGCAGCGCACCGAATTACTGCCTCGCGATTCGCGGATATTTCCGGGTTACTACGCGCCCGTGCTCGTCGTTGAGGATGGCCAGCTCACCGTCATTCCGATGCGCTATCAGTGCCGCCTGCCTGGCTGGACTGCGGCGATGGAACGACAGAAGCCGGGTACCTACAATGCGCGCCGCGACAGCCTCAAGAAGGCCTGGCGCCAGCTCTATGGCTACAAGCACGGCATCGTGAACATCAATGCCTTCTACGAAAACGTCGCTCGGCATAAGATGGAGCATCGCGAGCTCGCGCCAGGTGAGGTCGAGGAGAACGTGGTACTGGAATTCCGCCCGGAGCCGCAGCAGGACATGCTGGTGGCCTGCCTGTGGTCCTTTACAAAGGGCGGGGAGGGCGAAGCCGACCTCTACTCATTCGCCGCGATCACTGACGAGCCACCGCCTGAAGTGAGCGCTGCCGGTCACGACCGTTGCATCGTGCCGATCCACCGCGAGAACGTCGACGCGTGGTTGCACCCGGATCCCAGGAACCTACCGGCACTCGATGCCATTCTCGACGACCGCAGCAGGCCTTATTACGAGCATCGGCTGGCGGCCTGACTACGCTGATTCGGGAATTGTGTAGGAAAACGCCGCCTACGCCACCGGGGAGCGTCAGCCTATGCTGTTCCCATGGCGCACGATTCCCTTGCCCGATACCGCGACAAACGTGACCGGGATCCAACCCAAATGATGGCGTCGATCTCGCGCGCATAGGTAACGCTGGGCCAATTACCTTGAGAAGCGACTACGGTTAATCGCTACGGTAGTCGGCCAGCTCGGATACCGCACCGCTAGATACGCTTTCGATCAATCAGAATGGCCAGAAACAGCGCAGTTCCATCAATTGCAGTCCAAGCGTGGTTGGTACCGCGCTGGATGACCACATTGCCGGGCACGAGCTCCGTCTCTGCATTTTCGAGGATCAGTTTTGCTCGTCCCTTGAGTAGACAGATGATGTCCAAAGTGTCCGTCTCGTGCATGCCGGGATGGCGGCTTTGGTCAATCATGTGGTGATCCGCGCCAATCCGGGCAAAACCTGCTCGTGCCAGCGACCGTAGCGTTTCAGCGGGAACGCCGCCTGGCATCGGCTCAATGGCGAACCAGCGTACCTTGATCTGCTCGTCGTCTGGCGCAAGAATCGCTGACACCGGCCCCTTGTCTTCCGCCAGCCCCGGACTAAGCGTATCGCCAAGCCCCTCAGCCCAGATCTCCATTAAGCCGCCAAGCCCTGCCTCTACCGAAGCGCCTGACGGCGGGCCGTCGACGATGATCACCGATTTGCCGTCTCTATCATCGCCGGTAACAACCCGACGCAACATTTCTTCCAGTCCTGGGTAGCTCATATTCAAGTCTTATGCAGTATCTCGTTCGTGGATTATGTCGTCTTAAGGCACCAACAAGGCCGTCAATGCCAGAGTCGTGAAGCTGGAACAACCACGGTCCAAGTGGTGTCGTATCCATCGAATGGGTTATGCAATACAAGCACAACCACTAGGAACAGCAGCGCTGAGAATGCACCACCCTTCTGGGTCTTGTTCATAATCGCTTTTCCGATGTACCGACGATCAGTGACCGATGTTCTTCCACTTTGGAGCCGGCGCAGACGTAGCCTGCGGGACAGGCTGCTTGGACCGTTGTGTCATCAGAGCGACCACAGCGTTGTCACAATCACTCTTCTCTTCGGGATTTGGTGTGATGTCAGACGTCAGCTTTGTCTGGCACTCCTTGTCCCGCTGCTTGGCGTCATCAATGTGATCGGAGTACCAAGCGACGGTATGCGCATGAGCTGAGTGGACAGCAATCGAGGCTGCGATTGCGGAGCCCACGGTAAGCGCGAAAACGTTCTTCTTCATATGGTGAATACTGGCTGCCGGCCAGTGCTTGGGGCGCAGACCGCGCCAGGTACTTTTCCTACACGTGAAGCAGTGCGAGCACGGCCAAGACTCCACCGACTGCACCAGCACCATATGAGACGGCCTGTAACCACCGGCGGCGCGACAACAGGGTGATGGCCGCAAGCGCGATCGCGACCTGGACGGCAACGACAGCTTGCGCCCAACGGTGGTGGTGATGAACGGCTGCCTCGCTGGCTTCATCTGCTCGCCTTGCTTGCTGTTCTTGTGCGTCCGCCTTCTGACGAATGGCTTCCTTTTCGGACCCGTACCGCTGGGCCTCTCGCTTGGCCGCAGCCTGATCGACACCAGGTAGTTGCGCGGTGAGTTCGGCGATAGCCTGTTTCTGTCCTTTGGCCTGATAGTAGGCCCACTGATTGGCTGCCTCAGTCTTGTGGATCGAGGCTTCGTTCTTCAACAACAGGGCCTCGTTCTGAGTTGCCCCGCCCTGGTACCCAAAAATCGCCCCTGCCGTCGACAGAAGTGCGGTCATTACGGCAATGCGCCCTGCAAAGCTATCCGCGTGGCCAGTTTCCGCTGCGTGTTCCAGCACGTGGTCGTGGGCGCCGTGTACGTGAAATCCCTCAGACATCTCTTGTTTCTTCCCGCTTTATCTTAGAACAGCCGCTTGAATACCCAGACAGCACCAATGAGAATAAGGGCGATCACGACGACGCCCTTCACGCCGTGACCATGCATAAACGCACCGAGCGTGTGGCTTGTGGCGAGCTTTTCCAGGGGATTAGTTCTGCCAGAAAGTCGCTTCCGTCAGTGGGCTATCCCCTGCGCCTCGGGGGTTCATTGGTTGACAGCATCCTTGAACTTCTGGCCAGCCTTGAACTTCACAGTCTTGGCGGCTTCCACCTTGATTTCCTCTCCGGTGCGCGGATTGCGCGCCACGCGCTCACCACGTTCGCCCTGGCTAAACGTGCCAAAGCCGATCAGGCTTAGAGGCTCGCCCTTGCCCACTGCGTCCATGATGGCGCTGAGTGTCACATTTAGCACTTGCTCTGCTTTGGTTTTTGTCAGGCCGTCTACACCGGCTGCGATCGCGTCGATCAGTTCGCTTTTGGTCATGCTCTTTTCCTTCTCTATGTCAGCTACCGGCCGACATTCGGGGCGCGGTTGCGCCGACGACTTTTCCCTTTTTTATGACCCGCATTCCGGCGACCTTGGCCCCTCAGGCGCTCTCTCGTGAGAGCGTGCGGCAAGCCAGCCACAATTCAATGGTGGTAACCATCGTTTGATCGAGCACCATCTGCTCTCGAACGCATTGGGCTTTTACGCTATTTGCTAACTTCATACCGAGGGATGCGGTGTCATTGGGTCCGTCTTCAAACGAGTGACCGCAAAAGAGAAGGCCACGAAGGACGTGGTTAATATCCGAGCGACTGATTGGCGTCCCCGATGCCTTGCACCGGTCGCGCACGCGCTTTGTGGTCTCTATGAGATGGAATGGATGGGCGAGAACGTCAGCCTGCACGTTCCCTAGCAGCAGCCGGTACCGCTCTGGGGAAAGCAGCGGCACCCCAGTCACCTCATGCACCTGCTTTGCAGCTGAGTGAAGATGCTGAGCGTCACCCCACAGGTCCGGCTGACGCTGCATGGGAGCGGTGCCCGCTCCGTTGGAGACAATTCCGCCTGAGGTGGACCAGTCGAATACAGCGGGGCGAACATCGAGGGATTCTGCAAACTTGCGGAAGGTGCCCCGGCCATTCCAATCCGCAGCGAGTTGAGGGTACTTCTGGATAATAAGGTTCGCAAGCGTAGCGCATTGGATCGGCTGCTTGGCCCCGCTCACTTCAAGTTTCACTAAGTCAGTGACTGCCCTTGCCAGGCCATCGGAATCCCCACTGCCTTGCCGGCGCGCCGGCGTTGACGCGGCATGGCGCTTCGGGTCATGCACGGACCCGCCCCCTTCCCAGCTTACCTGCAGGGGAGCCAGACCTCGAGAGTCTAGCAGCGCCTTGAAACTGCCGAACCCCGCCCACGATGAGGCGTCCATGCCGTCCACATCAGACAGCACCACTGCCGCGAGGCGCGAGAGGGCCACCGGCCCAGGAGCCTCCGCCACAACCTGATGCATTAGCTTGAACGCGGCTTCGGCGAGTTCTCCACGAGATGCGCCTGGTTCGCCGGCAGGCGTCGGAGCTTCGACATCGTCGTCAAATCCCAATGCGTTGCGAATGAAATCGTCCTGGTCGATGAGAAGATCGGCGGATGCCCGGTACGCCGCCGAAGGAAAGCCGATGGCAAGAACCGTCGTGCGGCGGTCCCAGCGACGCAGCTTCCGAAGAACGGGGGTGAAGTCGGCATCCGCAGAGAAGACAATGAACTCCTCGTATCCCGCCTCATGTTGGAGGAGATCAACAATGTCGAGCACCATATGAATATCGGTGCTGGTCTTCCCATCACTGGTGAGAGCGGGGCAATCCACGATCTCGAATCCGGCCAGATTGAACGGTGGCCGAAAACGTTGGTATGCCTGGGGATTGAGGTAACAGCGGCGAACGAGCACGCGTCGTCTTGCGCCAACGGGCGCGTGATCGGGCGAACTCAGCGTGCCAATGAGCCACTCAATCCATTGGGTGGGATGGCGCGCGAAGCGGTCCGCATAGGCAGGGTCGAGCCGTCTCAAGCCCGAATAGACGTTGTCGAAGTCGACGAACAGTGCGCTCTTCATTCTTCCTTGCAGCGATCTGGGTTGACACTTCTTATCAACAGGTGAGCAAACCGAATTCCGATTGTATTACGAGCAAGTCTGCCGGGGAGCACGCAATTACGCAATGCACAGCCGGCCTAAATACCAGTCCTAGGATTCCGCACGACGCGGAGGTGGGATTAGCAGAAATTCCGGCTCGCCGTATCAAGGCGGCCAAGCAGCGGAGAAAGATCCACGATGCGCTGCGCGATCAGATGGCGGACTTCGCCCTCGCGTTGCCACTGTCCGTAGATGCCGGCCATCCTCGCGCCGAGGACCTCTTTGCGAAAGCGTTCGAAGACGCCAGGCCACACTATCACGTTCACAACGCCAGTCTCGTCCTCCAACGTCATGAAGATGACGCCATTTGAGGTGCTCGGGCGCTGCCGCACCGTCACTATGCCGGCCGCGCGGGCGGTCTGCCGTGGCTGGTATTGCGCCAACTCCGACGCTGGCACAAAGCGCCACTCGGCCAGCATTGGGCGCAGCAAGGCGAGTGGGTGGCGACGAAGCGTCAGGCCCATTGCCCTGTAGTCCCGAACGATCTCTTCGCCCTCCGTCGCCGGCGCCAACTCCGCCGGCTCTTCGACGAGTTCAGCGGCCCGCAGCATGTCCTTGTCGGGTACCGATGCGGCAGCCAGCCAAAGTGCCTGTCGGCGCCCGCCGGTCATCGATGCCAGGGCATTGCCTGCGGCGAGGGCTTGGAGGTCGTTCCGATCGAGCCCGGCACGCCGAGCCATCTCCGCCGTGCTGGCGAACGGCCGAATCGCACGGGCCTCCTCGATGCGGTGTGCGGCCTCACGCCGCATCCCGCGAAGCAGGGACAGGCCGAGTCGCACTGCGGCCCGCATGCCGTCTCCCGGCGGATGTTCGAGAGCGGAATCCCAGCCACTGACCGACACATCAGCAGGCAGGACGATGACGCCGTGGCGCTTCGCATCCTGCACCAGCTGCGAGGGCGTGTAGAAGCCCATGGGCTGGCTGTTCAGCATCGCGCAAAGGAAGGCCTCGGGCTCATGGCATTTCAGCCAGGCGCTGGCGTAGACGAGCAGGGCGAAACTGGCCGCGTGGCTCTCGGGGAATCCGTACTCGCCGAACCCCTGGATCTGGCGGAAGATGCTCTCGGCGAACTCGCGGTCGTAGCCGCGCTCGAGCATGCCTGAGACGATCCGATCGTAGTATTTATCGATACCCCCCTTGCGCTTCCACGCGGCCATAGCGCGCCGCAACTGGTCGGCTTCGCCGGCCGAGAAGCCGGCGGCCAGCATGGCCACCTGCATCACCTGCTCCTGGAAGATCGGCACACCCAGCGTGCGCGACAGCGCCTTTTCCATCGCGGCACTGGGGTAGGTGACTGGCTCGAAGCCCTGCCGCCGCCGCAGGTACGGGTGCACCATGCCGCCCTGGACCGGTCCGGGACGGACGATGGCGACCTCAATGACCAGATCGTAGAACGTGCGAGGCTTCAAGCGTGGCAGCATTGACATCTGGGCGCGCGATTCGATCTGGAAGACACCTACCGTATCGGCCTGGCAGATCATGTCGTAGGTCGCCGGGTCTTCCGCGGGAATGTCCTGCAGCTCGAAGGCCTGGCCACGCTGTTCCGAAACGAGGTCGAGCGCGCGTCGCACTGCGGACAGCATGCCTAGCGCCAGCACATCGACCTTCAGCAGGCCCAACGCATCCAGATCATCCTTGTCCCACTGGATGACGCTGCGGTCCGCCATCGCGGCATTCTCGATAGGCACGAGTCGTGACAGCTTGTCGCGCGCGAGCACAAAGCCGCCCGTGTGCTGGGACAGATGGCGGGGAAAGCCGAGTAATGAGACGGCCATGTTCGCCCATCGTTGGGAAAGCTCAGCTTGAGCGTCGACGCCGCTTTCTGCGAAGCGCTTGAGCAGATCCGCCTTGCCATCGAACCAGTGATGCGACTTGGCGACGAGGTCCACGATAGCCGGATCCACACCCAGCGCCTTGCCAGTATCGCGCAAAGCGCTGCGCGGGCGGTAAGTCGTCACCGCGGCCGCGAGCGCTGCCCGGTCTCGCCCGTATTTACGGTACAGGTACTGGATGACCTCTTCGCGTCGCTGGTGCTCGAAGTCGACGTCAATGTCCGGGGGCTCGCCGCGCTCCTTGGAAATGAAGCGCTCGAACAGGAGATTGCCGCGCGCGGGGTCGACCTCCGTAATGCCCAGGCAGTAGCAGACCGCGGAATTGGCCGCCGAGCCACGGCCCTGGCACAGGATACCGTTGGAGCGGGCAAAGCGCACGATATCGTAGACCGTCAGAAAGTACCGTTCATAATCCATGTCCCGGACCAGCGCCAGTTCGTGCTCGAGCTGCTGTTGCACGACAAGAGGAATGCCGGCGGGGAAGCGGCGGTGCGCACCGGCGTATGTCTCGGCGCGCAGATAGTCCGCGGGTGTGGTGCCGTCCGGCACCACTTCGTCGGGGTATTCATACCGCAACTCATCCAACGAAAACTGGCAGAGGTTGGCGATGTGGATGGATTCAGTGAGATAGCGGTGCGGGTAGATGTTCGCCAGACGCAGGCGCGAACGCAGGTGCTGCTCGGCATTGGGTGCCAGGTCGTAGCCGCACTCTGGAACAGGACGGCCCACGCGGATCGCCGTCAGCACGTCGTGCATTGGCTTGCGCGAGCGCACGTGCATGGTGACGCAGCCGGTGGCCACGAGGCGCAGATGGTGGCGCGCCGCGGCCGCCTCGACCGTCCCGCGGTGGATATCGTCCATCGGGCGGTACAGCAGGTTCAGGCCCATCCAGGCCCGACCGGCGAAGGTGGTGCTCACCCACGACGCTTGCATGTCGAGCTTGTCCGCCGGCACGCCGTAATCCGGCGTGAAGACGATCAGGCAGTCGGGCAACCCCTTGAGGTGCTGGTAGGGTGCCTCTGGTGCCGCGAGGTCGCGGGGTGTCAGGACATAGGAGCCTTTGGCGGCGCGCATGCGGGCCAGCGTAATGAGCTCGCATAGGTTGCCATAGCCTTCCCGGCTTCTGACCAGGGCCAGAAAGGACAGGGCAGGGGAGCCATCGGCATTCTGCAAGCGGAACGAAGCCCCAACGACCAGGCGCATGCCTGCCTTCTTCGCCTCGGTGTGCGCGCGCACGATCCCCGCCAGCGAGCATTCGTCCGTGATCGCGAGCGCGTGGTAGCCCAGCTGTGCCGCGCGCTCGGCCAGCTCTTCAGGACGGGATGCGCCCGTGAGAAACGAGAAGTTGGACAGACAATGCAGTTCCGCATAGTCGGGCAGGCCTGCCGCGAGGATCTCACTCATGGTGGCTACCCGAAGAGGCCGTGCAGGTACCACCGCGATTCGTCCCCTTCGCGGCTACCCATACGCTCCTGGAAGATCCAGTAGCAGGTGTGGTCCCTGCCTTCTGCCACGAAGTAGTCGCGCGTGACCAGTTGCCCACCCCACCAGCCGGCTTCGATGCGCTCGGGTGGCGAGTCGATGTGCAGCGGTGAGCCGTAGAACGGCCGATGATCCCGCTCGATGAGCGGAACCGGCTTGCCCAGGAGCCAGGTCGGCCGAGGCAGGGCTGCCGGCAGGGACACGCGTGCTGGCTTCTCCGTAGCCGGCAGCCAGTCGTTGGCCACTTCGGGGCGGTAGTCTGCCCGCAAGCAGGGCTGGCGAACCTTGTCGGCGCCGAGGCGAGCGCTGAGCAGCTCGAGCAGCCGGGCGTGATCGGCGGGCGTCCCGCCAGGTTCCGGGAAGAGGGAGTCCGTAGGCGGCGCCACGGGCTCCGTGTCGATCGCGGAGACGGCCACGGCAATCATCGGCGCATCGACCACAACGAGGGCGAGCCGCTCCTTGAGGATGCGGACCAGGTGTTCCTCATGCCAATTGGGCTCCGCGAGCGCGATCTCGATGGCCCTCGACGGGATTGCCGCGCGGCCGCGCTCATGGCGCAATTCGACCCGAAACCGCTTGATGGCGAGGTGCCGGGCAGTTAGCCAGCCGACCATCTGCACCAGCAGGCCGCGAACATACGCCAGTGTCTGTTCGGCATTTTCGATGCGGTCAGGCAGGTCCACCGCCGCATCGAATGCTGGCGGCGCCTCGGCCCACTCGAAAATCTCCGGCGCTTCCCCGTAGGCACGATCCAGTGCATCCAGGAAGTCGGCGCCACAGCGACGCTGCAGACCGGCGCGAGGCAGGCGGCGCAGATCCTCCAGCGTGCGGCAGCCGAGCCCATCGAACCAGTCGGCAAACTTGCGCGCCGCGGGTAGGGTAAGTATCGGCAGGCCGGCCAGCCGGCGTTGCAACGACGCCATAGTCAAAGCAGTACCACCACCCGAGCGCGCCAGCAGCCACGCTCCTTGCGCCGTCGGGGCGCTGCCGACCATCGCGCTGAAGCCCATCGCCTCGACCGTCTCGATGATCCGTCGGCGGAGCTTGCGCGGCCCACCGAAGAGCCTCAGCGTGGAGCTGACGTCGAT
This sequence comes from Cupriavidus sp. 22TCCZM01-5, assembly GCF_057798915.1. Lineage (NCBI taxonomy): Bacteria > Pseudomonadati > Pseudomonadota > Betaproteobacteria > Burkholderiales > Burkholderiaceae > Cupriavidus > Cupriavidus sp. 22TCCZM01-5. The sequence continues at coordinate 123,152 of NZ_JBYOJR010000016.1, read as the reverse complement.
CAGGATCGCGGCTTCTTCCGCTGCCGCCACATTGGGCGAGAACTGCATCGTCGCCACGGTGATTCTCGCCAGCGAGTCGTCTTCCGTGCCGCTATCTCGGTCGAACAAGATGGTGGCCGGCGCGATGGTTTGCACACCGCCGCGGCGCATGCCCAACTTTACGCCTGCGGTCAGTGCCAGGGGCGTAGCAAGATGGACCCGTTCCTTGTCGAGGACGGCAACGGCCAGTTCAGTGGTGGACCAGCTCGGCCGGAAGACTTCGAGGGGTAGCGACGGCAGGCGTAGGCAGATCCACAAGCGCAGCATGGCGGTACAACAGAATGGGAGAGGGTTCCAGCGCGACGAGCAGAGGGGTCTCTTGCTGCGGCCCGCGGCGCTTCACAAAGTTGACGGTCACGCCGCCGATGGCCGGCTCGAGGGCCAAGCGCAACGGTGACGGCGAGGCATCCCGCGCGCACGCCGCGGGGCGCACCACGAAGAAGAGCGTGTCCGACGTTTGCGCCGCCAAGTGCAGGCGCCGCAGGGCGTCATTTCTAAGGTGGGATTGCCAGAAGACCAAAACACCGCAAGTGCCGGCCCGCAAGATTTGCTCGGCCGCCCATAAGACGTCGGCAGTCCGTTGCCCATCAATCCACAGCAGTCGCTCCGGCGGAATTCCCCAATTCGCCAACGACAGGGCTTGTGGCGCGTGCGGGGGAGCCAGGAGCGCGATCGGGCGTCCCGAGCGGGCCACAAGTGCGGGACGCAGCAACCGGAGCTCGCCGATGCCGGGCTGCTGTTGCAAAAGCTCCGTCTGGCTGCCCATCGGCCACCCGCCGCCGGGCAACTCCTTATCCAGCGCGGCGTAGCCGGTCGACACAGTGCGCGCGCTGCCCCGGGCAAGCTGGGCAGCGAGCCAAAGTGACGGATGGATGGTTTCAGGGGCGACGGTGAGCATGGCGTGTCCTGTTACCAGAGTACTGTATATTTATACAGTTGTCACCTGGACGGAACGCCACGCCGCGTCGCCGCGGTGGTCATCCCTTGATATTCCGCGGGTCGTGGCCGAAGGAATTGCGCTCGCGGACCTTTCCGTCTCGACCATGGATGAAGAGCTCGACCTTGTCGCGTTTGGCACGCTCGGTACCGGCGGCGACGGCGGCCTCTTGTGTAGCGTGCATAGTGCGGTCAGCTTTACCGCCCACTTCAACGGCCCAGCCATTGTCGGCCGGCACAACATGGACGTCTTTCATGATGCCCTCGCTATTGGCTGCTATGGCATCAGTCTCGCGTTACTCCGGCGCGGCGGGATATCCGAGACTGTCCTACGCGGTCGGATGCGATTTCGTCGGCATGCACTGGTCAGGCTGGCAAGTTAGCGATGTGCGGACGCGCGACTCTGCCTTCGATGTAGCCACTGCTCCAAGCCAGGGATTGGCCCGAAGCGAGTAGGTAGGGGCAGGCGGTCGATGAGATGCCACGTCGACCAGCGTCGAAGCCGGCACGCCAAGCTCGTGCATCTAGGGCGATGGCAGGCGGCGTAGAGACTTGTTTCATCCTGGGGTGTCAAACAGCAACTACCAAAAACCTATGAAACCCGCGGATTAATCGTGTCCTTCCCATCCGCCCGCTTAACGCACACGCGTCAGCCGTCGTCGGCAAGAGAGGGCGAATGTTGCTAGACGGGCCGCGGTCAAAAAAGACAGCCCTCAATCCGATGGAAGAGAGCCGTAGAACGTCCAAGAAGAATCGGGTAACGCCTTACGGGTTGCCCGCGGTATCAGTATCCGCCAAGTCGCCGTGGTCGGCAATTCGGTCGCCACGCGGGGCGTCGGATCGCAAAAAGAACCCGCGCTCACCGGGGAAGGGGCGCGGGTGGTAGCAGGCCTACCCCCGCAGGATACGGCGATATAAACATCGGGCAACACTGGATTAAACACCATTTTTCCCGGTAGTTCTGCGGGGCGACGTTGACGCCGCGACGAACCCTGGCAATCCCAATTGCCGTGTTGTGACTCGGCTCTGAGGGGACGAGAATCACTTTCACGCGTGAAAGTCAGTTGGCTGTCGAACCCATGCGTCACCGTGCAGGAAGATCATCGTCATTCCGATGCGCTACCAGTGCCGATTCCGGGCTCGACCGCAACAACGCAGCGGCAGAAACCGGGGCGCGTACAACGCGCGGCGACAGTAAGGTCTGTCACCGCCAGCGACCAGCGGCGCTGACCGGATCACAGGCGCCTACGCACCGCCGGCTTCCAGAGATTCCCGACCCGGACTTCAGACCCGGTTAAGGCCGGCTTCCAGTAATGCAGCCTGCGCGGAAAAGTCGCTAGGTCGCCGCTTGCGGAAGGTTTCCAGGTTGCTGAGCTTCCATCGCAGTGCGGGCATTTCGGCGGCATGCCGACATTGCAGCAGGGACCAATCAGGTTCCGCGCGGGCCAGGCCACACAGGAATTGCTTTTGAGCCGCACTCAGCCGTCGCGGCAATTCCTGACGCAGTCGCTCGCGAGCCTCCAGCAAAGTTTCCAGGGAACAGGGAACCTCAGTCATGCCAACAAACGCCCGGTCGTACTCTGCGGCGATATCCTTGTCGTTGCCGAGAAGGACTTCATGCGTGGGCCGGTTGTGGCCTGCTAGATAGACCACGAAGCATTCCACCATGCCGTCGGTAAGGCTGCCCGACTCATAGAGTTGCCACACGTCGAACAGATCGCGGGGATGCTGCCGGTCCAGCGCGGCCACCAGCTTGCCTGCATAGAGTTCATCCTGCGCCAGGATCGGCAGCTCGAACTCGACACCGAACAGGTCGCTGGCCTTGGCACACAGCGGCCGGTGCTCCACCGGCAGTACGGTGCCGCGGAACACCACGTTCACCTCGACCTTCACTTGGCTCGTCTCGTTCTCGACGATCAGCTTGGTTTCCCCGATATCCTTGGCGCGAATCAGGCGCGTTTGTAGGCCCAGCGGCTGAACCCGTTCCCCGACGGCAGCCAACTCCTGATTGATCGCCCGGAGCGCCTCATCGCGCGGCACTTGCCACGGCAGGTACACCACGTCGATATCAACCGACAGACGTGGCATGTTCCGCACGAAAAGGTTGATGCCGGTGCCGCCCTTGATGGCGAAAATGTCGTTGGCAAACACGTCGGGTGCGACGGTCAGCAGCAAGCGAACGGTGTCTGCGTAGGTTTTATCCACGGGGTTTTAGGCTAAGCAAAGTGCCGTCGTCCAGTCGGCTCATCCAGCGCTTGGGGCTGCCAGTACGGACCGCGTACTGTTCCAGCAGGGTATCCACGTCCACGAGGTTCGTTTCGCGTGCCCATGTGAGGAACAGGCGTACTGCCTTCACGCTGGTACAGCAGGTCAGCAACCGTCCCAGCAGATCCTTTCGGGGCGAGCGCAACCCGTCGAAAAGATTACGAGCCTCTTCAAGGCTTTGCTTGACACCCACCTCGTACAGCAGTTCGAGCATGGCGCGTTCGGGGGTGGCAACGTGCAACCCTTCAGGCAGGCTCGGCGGGGTGGTCAGGGTTTTTCGTCTCAATTCGTCGTCGGGCCAGTCGAACAGGTGAGCATGGACGTAGCGCGCGGGAAAACGCTTCGTGAACCAGGTCGGCAAGGGAAAGCGGTTGTCGCCCCATAGCACCAGTGCATCCCGGCTGCCGAGGTTGTGCCTCACACCTTGCCAGGCCAGCGCACTTTTGCCGCCGACATGAAGCCCCGGCACTCGCCTCTGGAGAAACAATAATGCGCCGTAGACGCTGAAGTCGTCGTTCGGATACGCGTAGACGCCTTGAGCGAGACGCACGAGCCACCCGCCGTCGACGTAATGGGCGGCGAGTTGGGGCGAGACCCCGAATTGACTCAGCACGGCAAGGTCGAACGGGGCTCCGCGGGGCAGCTCCGCCTGTAGACGCTTGATTACATCATATCTGGAACTTAACTCCATGTTTGTAATTTTACACCAAATCCAATCACCGCTCGTCCCGAGACAGCCTAATGATCGAAAAATAGCAATTGGCTTTATTATCTCAGCCCGATCTAATCACCCCTGATTTCCCGACAGACGGCGGTCCCACCCAGCGGGCCGAGCGTTGTGGTCGCCGCAAGCCGACGTCCAATGCACTGGCGCCCGCGGCGCGACGCCGCTGTCGCAGTCACCACCGGGGCCTGACTCGCGTTTCTTCCGGCATGCGGGAGCCCATCCGTACACTCGCAACACGATTTAACATAATCCTTATTCGGCGTCGTTGAGCCTCATAAAGCACATTTACCTAATGATCTCAAGGGAGCCGTAGCCACCACATATTGCACCGCACAACGACATCTGGTAGGATCCAAAATCCCCATTCTGCGCACAGCGGATTCCGCGAGAGGCATTCCGGCCTCGACTATCCGTGCGTCATTCCACGATTTCGTTCGCACCCCGGCAGCCTTGACCAGCCGTCATGTCCGCGACGATTGTCGGCCAATCCGTCGAGGAGAGTGTATTGGCAAATCCAGTTCGCGACGATTCAGCATCCCGCACGATCGCGGTCACGTCAAAGACCGGCCGCCGCTCTCCAAAAGGAAAGCTCCAGGCGGTCGTAACACCGCTGGACAAAGCGTCCATGGCGCGTCAGGACGAGGAGCGTCAACGCCAGATGCGCGCGCTGATCGCGCTTGGTCGTGAGCGTGGCTATCTCACCCACGCGGACATCAACGATCACCTTCCCGACAACGTTACGCAAACTGCTGCGATGGAGACGATCGTCAGCACGTTCAGCGACATGGGGGTGGCCGTGTACGAGCAGACGCCCAACGCGGAGACGCTCCTGTTAAGCGATGCCGCGCCTGCCACGGCATCCGACGATCAGGCGGACGAGGAAGCGGAAGCTGCACTGTCGACCGTCGATTCCGAATTCGGCCGCACGACTGATCCGGTCCGGCTGTACATGCGCGAAATGGGCGCCAGTGAACTGCTCACTCGCGCCGGCGAAATCGAAATCGCAAAACGCATTGAAGGCGGCTTGCAGGACATGATTCAGGCGATCGCCGCGTGCCCGTCAGTCGTGTCCACGATTCTCGCCGATGTGGACCGCATCGTTGCCGGCGAACTGCGTATCGACGAGCTGGTCGCTGGCATCAGCGACGACGTGAACGAAAGCGAAATGGCGCTAGAGTCCGATGAAGTTCAAGTGGAAGCAGACGCCTCCGACGATGACTCAGACGGTGACGAGGCTGAAGCGGACGCCGGGGATCCGGAGCAAGCGAACGCAGCCCGCCTCGAAGAACTCACGGTCGACAGTCTTGCGATTTTCGCGCGCGTGCGGGCACTGTTCGAGCAGTTGCCGGACGCGCCCGTGACGGGGAAAGCCCGTTCCGCAGCCGTTGCGCGACTGCGCTCGGAGATCCAGCGCGAACTGGCGCCGATCCGCTTCACGGCCAAGACGATCGAGCGCCTGTGTGCCAGTGTGCACGAACAGGTTACCGAGGTTCGAGCGATCGAGCGCAGCATCCTGGAGATCGCCGTCGACCGTTGCGGCATGCCGCGCGAGGCGTTTGTCGAGTCGTTCCCGGGCCACGAGACCGACCTTAAATGGACCCGCCACATGGCGGCGACTTCGCCGCAGTTTGGCGCCGCGCTCAAGCGACATCTGCCGGCCATTCAGGCCGGCCAGCAGAAGCTCATCGACATCGAGGCCAGGGTCTCGCTGCCCCTCCAGCAGCTCAAGCAGATCAATCGCCAGATGAGTGCCGCGGAGTTGAAGATGCGGCAGGCCAAGCGAGAGCTAATCGAAGCGAATCTTCGCCTTGTCATTTCAATCGCCAAGAAATACGTGAACCGCGGCATGCAGTTCCTGGATCTCATCCAGGAAGGCAATATCGGCCTGATGAAAGCGGTGGACAAGTTCGAATACCGGCGCGGCTGGAAGTTTTCGACGTACGCCACCTGGTGGGTCCGACAGGCTGTCACGCGCGCGCTTGCCGATCAGGCGCGGACCATTCGTGTGCCGGTCCACATGATCGAGTTGATCAACAAGCTGAACCGGATTTCGCGCGAATTCCTGCAACAGACGGGACAGGAAGCGCATCCCACTGTCCTCGCCGAGCGCATGGAGATGTCCGAGGAAAAAGTGCGCAGTATCCTCAAGAGCGCGAGGCAACCTGTCTCGCTCGAGACCCCTGTGGGCGACGACGCCGACGCGACGCTCGGCGACATGATTGAGGATGTCTCGGCAAGTTCACCGGCTGAGGCCGCGATTCAGGCGAATATGCGCGCCGCGATCGATGAGGCACTCGACGGGTTATCGCCGCGCGAGGCCAAGGTCCTGCGGATGCGATTCGGCCTCGATACGACCTCTGATCGCACGCTTGAAGAGGTCAGCAAGCAGTTCGACGTGACCCGCGAGCGGATCCGTCAGATTGAGATCAAGGCGATGCGCAAACTGATGCATCCCAGTCGCGCTGACAAGTTAAGGCCCTTTCTCGAGCATTGAGAAAGGCGGAGGCGCGCGCCCCCTTTCGACGCCCTGCTCCAGACCCGCAGCGCAGAAAACTTACAGCGGTTTGATGCTCGCTGCCTGCTTGCCCTTGGGACCCTGCTTGACTTCAAAACTGACCTTCTGGCCCTCTTGAAGCGATTTGAAGCCGCTTCCCTGAACCTCGGAGAAGTGCGCGAACAGGTCATCGCCGCCGTCGTCCGGCGTGATGAACCCAAAACCCTTCGCATCGTTAAACCACTTGACGGTACCTGTTGCCATGTTCTGAATGTTCCAAGATTTCGATGACGCCGCCGGCCTGCGCCAGACGTGCGGCCATCTTGTATCACAGGTGAGCCGTCGCCGACAATCCGGTGTTATTTGAGCGGCTCCGCTGAGCCGTGCCATGACGCTTGCTGGGCGGAGTCAGCGACAAGGGGTCTCCTAGCGTTCGGCGAACGCTTCGGCCGCGTCCTTGATCTGCTCGAGCATGCCTCGCTCAAGCGCTTCCAACGGTGAAATGTTTTCGAGGGATGCCTTGGCCCACATGGAAAACCGGCGAAGAAGGCATACCGGTCAGCTCAGACAATCGGCGGGCGCCCCGTCTACGGCTAAGGGCTGTCAGGTCGATCGCGCTCCGTCCTTCGCAGCGATCTCCCTAGCCCCGTTGAGGCCCTTCGGGCTGTCGAACTGCCGTTGCAGACTGATGACAGGCTCCGTCAGCTGTTATTGCCTGGCGAGGCCAGTCCCAAAGCCGTTGTCCAGGGATGACCTGATCGGCAGTCGGCCAGGCGACTGCATTCAACCAACCATCCGCCCGCTATGCATGGGGTTCCCAAGCAGGGTCGCCAACCTTTGCCGCATGAGTCGCTGCCTGCTCAAGCCAAGAACCATACGCCTTCGGCACGACCAGCATCGTCAAACCCAGTCCGTCCAGCACACGCAGGACGTGCTCGAGATTGACGCCCCTGCCGTTCTCTAGCTTGGACAGCATGCCGACAGACACACCACAATGCCTTGCTGCCTGGTCAATAGGCATCCCTTCCCCTGCTCGGGTGGCGCGAATGCGGTCACCCAGTTGCGGAATGGTACGGATGGTGGCGCGTGAGGGGGGCGTCGGATCAGGGAGTGGTCGTGGCATGGAACACGTTCCGTGCAGAAGGAAAGCCAGCGTGGAGGCGGCTCACAGGGTTCTTTCGCTATCGTGAAATTATACTGGACACGACGACAACCGCTTTTGACGTCCTCCCCGACCTCAGCCTGCGGCTGCCGCGCCGGGCGCGGAAAGGGCGGGGATTCCTCCAGCGAGACGGTCACGTCCGACCGCGAGAATGTTCGGAGCAGCGTTGCGGTCACGATCGTGGGTCGTGCCACATTCACTGCATGTCCATTCCCTTATTCCAAGACCTGCGACACCTTTCGGACCCGTGCGAGAACGACAGCACGAACAGGTTTGGGAGGAAAACGCTTCATCGACTTCATCGAACCATACGCCTGCGTCAGCGCACTTGTACTGCAGCATGGTTCGGAACGCCGACCAGCCCGCGTCCAGCACTGATTTTCCGTGCTGGGATCGCGCGAGGGCCTGTGCATTCACGTTGCCGACAAAGATCGCACCATACTCGCGAGCGAGTTGGGTGCTGAGTTGATGCAGAAAATCCTTCCTGCGATTGGCGATCTTCATGTGGATCACCCTCACGCGAGCCTTCTTGCGAGCGCGCTGGGCGATGGCCAGAGCAGGCTCAAGGTCGCGGTAGAAGCGCTGAGCTTCCACGTTCTGAAGGCTCTCGTCCGAGAAGCCAGCGAAGGTCTTGAGACCCAGGTCGATGCCCAGTTCCCACTTCGATTCGCTGAGCTGAGTTGGCGTAGACTTGACGGTCACGTTCAGATACCACCGCCCGCGGCTGTCTTCGCTAATGGTGCCCGCGCCAAGTTCGTAGCCCGACAGACCATAGGTATCCCAGACACGCAAATGCAGGCCCTGGAAATGAACCTGCCCACTACGCCATACGACCGAGCGGGCTTTGAAAGGTATCCAACCCAGCGATCGGCGCGCGCCACAGCTCTTGCGCCAGCGGAGCTTGACCTTGCGGTGCTGCCTTCTGCGTGTGGCGTACTCCTCTGCAATCTGCTGGAATACGGCCGATCCGATGCCCAGACCTTCCTTCGATGCACCGTTTAAGTATCGCTGAAGCTCGATGCCAGAAGCGAAGCGGCGCTCACGCTCGAATATCTTGTAGGAAAGCTCGTTGCAGTAGTTCCAGACGAAGTTGACCTCCCGCGCCATCGCGGACAGCGCCGAAGCGTGTTTGTCTTTGATGCGCAGGCGGAGGACTCGAACGGGAGTATTACAGCGAGCCATGATGAGTACTCAGATCGTCGATCATCAAGTCAGGCACAGTACCACGCCTGCGTGGCGGGTCAAGCGCGGTTGAAGTCGTGCTTTGCACGACGCGCTATACCTCCCCGGCTTGAATGCCGGGGCTTCACGCGCATCATGGTGAGATAGGCCGTTGGGCGATGGAATCCTTTGCTTGCCAGATTCGGCTAGATGCTAGCGAACGCCGCGCAATACACCAACTTGCGCGGCTCCACTGTCTGCGGAACAAGACCCCTAGTCGAGCGAAATCTTGCCGGCTTTGACGATTGCCGCGTAACGCGCGGTGTCCCGCTCGATCAGCTTGCGAAACTCATCCGGCGTACCACTCACCGGCACAAAACCCAGGTCGGTCAGCTTTTTTGCAACATCCGGGTTGCGCACAGCCGTAGCGATCTCCCTGGCCATCCGGTCGACGATTGCCTGCGGCGTGCCAGCGGGCGCGAGGAGTCCAGTCCACGAACTCATCACGAAGCCCGGAAATCCTGCTTCTTCCATGGTCGGGATATTTGGCTCGCCAGGCCAGCGTTTGGCAGATGCCACCGCCAGCACGTTGATCTTGCCCTGCTTCGCGTGCGGCATCGGTACGAGCAACGGATCGAATGCAACCGAGACCTCGCCCGAAACAAGTGCCGGCAAGATCGGGGCGCTACCGTTATACGGGACGTGCGTCATCTTTACCTTCGATTCCATCGCGAACCGCTCGCCGGTCAGATGCGCCGAGCTGCCGACGCCGCTGGAGCCAAAGGTAAGCGTGTCTGGATGCGCCTTGCCGTAAGCGACCAGCTCGGCCACCGTCTTGACCGGCAGCTTCTTGCTTGAAAATAGGAACAGCGGCAGCTCCGCCATTTGAGCAACTGGCACCAGATCCGACGGTTTGTAGCTCAGTTTTGAATACAGCGACATGTTTGCGCTGTATGCCGCCAGGACCGACACGAAGGTATAACCGTCCGGTGCCGAGCGGGCCGTGACACCGACCCCCAGCGTGCTGTTCGCGCCCGGCTTGTTCTCGATGATGATCGGTTGCCCAAGACTTTGAGAGACCTTCTCGAATACCACGCGCGACACAGTGTCGGTAGATCCCCCGGGCGTGTAGGGAACAATCACTTTGATCGGCTTGGCGGGCCAGGCGTCGGCCGCGACGGCATTGTTGCCAACAGCAACGCAGGCGATAGCCGCAAGCTGCACCACGCTGATCAAATGCTTCTTGACGCTCAATTTCATCTCCATCTTTCATTGTCCTGCGGCCCTATTTTCTTTCTGGAGGGCATTCGCAACCGACACGGTCGGCCGATCCATTTTCCGTGCGGCAGCATCGAAGATGTGGGAAAGAAGAGCCCTCTCCGCCGAGATTTGCGCGATAAGCGCACAAAGGCGCCGCATATGACGCTTCACGCCGTTTGGGCATCTAACCCACCGAACCCAGGTCCGGAATAAGCACTCACACATAAGCGAAAAACCAAAGTGATCGCTCATATCTGAGCGATCACTTGACCTCTCACCGAAGGTTGGCGAAAATACTGCGGTATAGTCACCCGCCCCATAACCGCTCACATGGCCACCCGTATCTTTCAAAAGCGCTCATATATGAGCGCTAGTGATGACAACGTCTTGCCGACGCCAGTCTCTCGCGCCTTGATAAAACTGGGCCACGACCTGTCGCTGGCCCGCCGTCGCCGACAGCTGACACAGGAGTCCATGGCCGAGCGCATTCAGACGTCGGTCGCCACCCTGCGTCGGATGGAAAAGGGTGACTCGCGGGTACAAATCGGGACAGTCGTCCAAGCATTCTTCGTCCTTGGCGAGCTCAACAAAATCACTGACCTGCTGGACACGGCGTCCGATGAGATTGGCTTGTCACTCATGAACGAGCGGCTGCCCCAGCGCGTGCGGCGCAAGAGCGCCAAGAAGACGGGGGCACTCTAATGGCCCTCAAACAAAAGAAGGTGAGCGTCGTGCTGGGCCAGGCCGGGATTCCTCTTGGCGAACTGTCGTATACGAAGGACGGCAAACGGGAACATTCCAGCTTTTCTTACGATAACGTCTGGCTGGCCGGTGCTGACAGGTTTTGGATTTCACCCGACCTCCCCCTTGTAGAGGGCAACCAGTTCCGCAAAGCTCCCTCCAAGGAGGACTCCATCTTCCATTTCGCGTTCGCGGACACGGAGCCCGACGGTTGGGGCTGCCGGGTCATCGCGCGCGACCACGCCAAGCGCCGCAAACAGGCCCAGCAGAACGGCAAGCCCGTCCCAGCCGCCGAATTGAGCGAGTTGGACTACCTGCTGGGCGTTGACGATGTGAGTCGAATCGGCGCCGTCCGGCTTGTCGACCAGAATACCAAGGAGTTCCTGCTGGTCATCGAAGACGACGGCCGAGGCACACCGCCGCTGCTAGAGCTCGCACACCTCATGGCAGCTTCTCGCGCGGTGGAGATGAACCAGGAGACCGAAGCCGACTTGCGCTACCTGCGCGGACGCGGTACGTCGCTGGGCGGGATGCGCCCGAAGTGCACCATCGTCGATGAAGACGGCCACCTGGCCATCGGCAAGTTTCCAAGTGTCAAGGACGACCGCAGCGTGACCCGGGGCGAGATTCTGGCCCTGCACCTGGCAGCCGCCGCGGGCATCTCGGTAGCAGACTCCCGCATCGTCATGTCTGATGACATCCCTGTCGCGCTTGTTCGCCGGTTCGACCGGGTCGCCAATGGCGGGCGAATTCCCTACCTGTCAGCTGGCTCAATGATGCAGGCTTCTCGGCAGGAAGACTACGCATACACGCAGATTGCCGACGCCATCATCGCCAACAGTGTCGATCCCGCCCGCGACCTTGAAGAGCTATGGCGTCGGCTGGCGTTCAATCTGCTTATCACAAACGTCGACGACCACGTACAAAACCACGGCTTTCTGCATGTGGAGCACGGCCAGTGGCGCCTGTCGCCGGCCTTCGATATCAATCCGTTCCCCGACAAAGATCAGGAGCTCAAGCTGTGGCTCGATGAAGGCTATGGCCCCGTCGACTCCATCGAAGCGGTCGTAGGTGTGGCTGCCTATTTTCGCCTCAATGCGGCTGCCGTTCAGCGAGTGCTGGGCCAGGTGCACCAGGCCATCGTCGACTGGCAAACCGTCGCCCGGTCTTCCGCCGTGGGCATGACCGCACGCGACCTGGACGATTTCGCGCCCGCGTTTGAGAATGAACAGATGAGCATCGCCAGGACGATGCTCCAGTAGGCTTGGGACTATTGGAGCATGACCTCCTGGGAATTCTACGGACGGATAGGGACGCTGGAAACTCTGGACCGGATTGTCCATAGGCCAAACTGGTTCTTCTGCCGCATCCAAGGCCGACGACGCATCGGTAAGATAACCCTGCTGCGTGAGCTGTCCAAGGGCGAACCGTCGTTACTCGCCCGGATGGTCTACATGCAGATACCGGACTCAGACGAGCGAGATGTGGCGGCTGGGTTCCGCCGGGCACTGGAAGACTGCGAATCCGAGATCGCAAATGCACTGGCCCCGCAAGTCACTGACTTCGCGTCGATGTCCGGCGTGATCGGCCATCTATGCCGCCGCGGCCTGATAGTCGTGTTGGACGAATTCCAGTATTTCACGCAGGCGAGGCTCTACACCTTCAACTCATTCCTGCAGGAGCAAGTGGACCGGTTGCGCGATACGCAAGCGGGCGGGCTGTTTGTCCTTGGCTCCCTGCAGTCGGAAATGAGCGCGCTCCTCGACGACAACGGTGCGCCGCTCTTTGGGCGCCTCACGGCGACTATCGATCTGCAGCACTGGGATTTCGAGGACTTGATCGAGGTGTACGGTGCACACGATATCCGCGAACCGCACCATTGGCTCACGCTCTGGAGCTTCTTCGAGGGCGTTCCCAAGTTCTACCGGGACGCGCATGACCAAGGCCTGTTTCAGGCGGGCGCCCGGTTTCAGGAAGCCTTACTCGAGCGGATGTTCCTTCGCGAAGGCAGCCCTTTGGCCGAAGAGGCAGACACCTCCTTCCTCCGTGAGGTGAAGGGCAGACTGCTCTCAGTCCTAAACTTCCTCTCGGAACATCCGGGCTCGAGCCACGGGCAACTGGTCGGCACACTGCTGCGGGATGAAGACGAAGCGTCGTTGAAGGTCACAGTCAAACGCTTGGTCGAGAATTACCATATGGTCGACAAGCGCCACCCGGTGTTCTCGGAGAGCAAGAGCCGCAATTCCCGCTATTACATCACCGACAACTTTCTGCAGGCGTGGCTGTCGGTCGTGAAGCCGGCGCGGGACGCTTCCCGCATGTGCCCGTTATTGAAGGCGATCGATCTAACGCTCCCTCGGCTGCACGGGCACGAGGGATACGCGTTCGAGAAGCTGATTCGTCAGTTGCATGTAGAGTGTTCGCGAAAGGGCGTGGGCGATTTCTCGCCGACCTCCATCGAACTGGGCTACTGGAATCGGCCGCGAGGCCGGCAACCTGCATTTTCCCGAGAAAAGCGCTACGCCCGGCTCCGCGAGATCGTGCGCAATTGCGCCGGCCAGCATCCACTCGATGCTATCCGACGCATAAGTACCACCTGCACGCGATCGCCGGGATGCTGGATGCGCGGCATCCGCGCTATGCGTGCACGCGAGCACGTCTGAATGCGTGCCGCAACCGCTATTGACAGACTTCGCCTCCAAAAGTGGTCGTCGGGTAAGCGGTGGCGGCGCCCAGAATGTGCGGCTCGCCGCTTCGGCGGATGGATGCAAGCGTGCAGTGTGTCGCAGCCATGTGCACGTGCGGCCCTCGGCCCGCCCTTGACTTTGCTGGGGCGCCGGTAGAGTGAAAGCATCCATGCGACATCACGACCATGCTTTCGCAACTCACCCCATTTCCTCCGGCGCCTGACCGCGCCAATCGCGCCAGTGCGCCAGCCCTACTGCTGCTTGCCTGTTCCGGCACGAAGCTCGACCGGCCGGCGCCCGCGATCGACCTCTACCGAGGCGTCATGTACGAGTCATACCGCGCCCACCTGCGCGGGGACGCCGCACCGAACGTCCTGATCCTCTCCGCACGACACGGCTTTCTCAACCCCGACACCGAGATTGCCCCTTACGACGAACGGATGGCGCCGGAGCGCGCGGACCAGATGCTGGCCGATCTGCCGACCTACCTGCGCGCCACGGCGTGGCCACCCAAGGTTGGCATGGTGATGCTGGCTGGCGGCAAGGAGTATCGGCGCGTCATGCGCGCGGCACTGGCGCGCCAATACCGCGCGGTGCCGACCATGCGGGAGACGACCGGGGGGATCGGCATGCAGCGCTCCCAGCTCGGCGCTTTCCTCGCTGGTCTTGCGCCGGCATTCAGCGACCAAATCGGCCAGCATCCCAACGGCACACCGATTTGTCGCCGCTATGGCTGGATCGAGGCCGGCGCCATGGCGAGCCTGCGGTACCGCGCCGTGCCCGGTCACCCTGCCCTGACGGCACGTGTGCTGGCCGTCTTCGAGGGGCCGAGCGGGCCAACCGCCGATGTCGAGGTCGAGGAGCTTGTCCGCGGCCGCACGACAATCGGCCCCCGCTGGGTCAGCGTCGCGGCACTACGCCCTGCTCCAGGAAATCCTGCGTTACTGCGCCGCGGAGTGCTTGCTGGCGTGTTGCTACTCGCAGGAATACCGCTTGCAGGAAATTGCCGACATGCTTGACGCAGCCTATCCCCGCTACGCGCGAACCCGTGCACGGCTGCTTGCGCGGCGCAATTGCCATGGCCGCCCGCGCTTCTGACCCCCTCGCCTGCTAGCAATATCCGCCTCAGCGAGGCGGCAGGGATGTGGGGAGAGGCAATTTCAGTATATAACAGCAGCTATGGATACCCTCTGGCTGACGAATCCCACCCTGGCCTACCGAGACTGGCAAGCGCGTGAGGCGACCGGCTCGGACCGCCGCCCGTTCTCGGCCCGCTCAATCGTCCAACACCAGGCGATGTTCGAGCACTTCCGCCGACATCTACTGGCCAGGGGAACGTCCGTCATCGCGTTTGGCGCCGACGATATCGAGGCGTTCTGGCTGAGCGCGGAGGCCTGCACCTATGCGCAGGCCACGCGCATGCGGTACGTTAAGCTGCTGGACCGGCTATGCCGGCACCTGATCTTCGCCGGCGTGCGTCAGGACAACCCAGCTGCCTCTCTTCTCGCCGCCGAGCGGTGGCCGGACATCGAACCCACGCCGCAGTATCTCGACGCCGACGCCGATGCGCGGCTGCAGGCCTATCTGGAGTCGCCTGCCGACGAACTGGCACAACTGCGCAGCTGCGCCATCGTCGCCACGTTTCTGGCGACCGGCATCACCGCCGCCGAAGCCCGTGCCGCGCGCATCGTGGACCTGGTTCCGGACGCCAGCCCCCCTTACCTCTTCGTGCCGGCACACGGGCCACGAGAAGCCCGCACAGTGCACCTACCCGACTTCGCTGTGCCTGTACTGCGTGTGTGGCTGGCACGGCGCAAGACGTTGCCGGTCGAGGGCAATCGACTATTCACGCTCACCCCGGACGGGCGCCCGATCACGGACATGAGCTTCGGCCGCATCGTGTCAGCGGTGTTCAAAGCGATTGGCGGGGCGGACGCGGAGATGAGCCCGCGCACACTGCGCAATACCTTCGGCCGACGGCAACTACTGGCCGGACGCTCGCGCGAGAAAGTCAGCCAGATGCTGGGCCTGTCCAGCCACCGCACGTGCGACCGCATCGCCGCCACGATCCCTGTCGACAGACCGTTGTAAGCGCGCACCGTTCGAACGCTGCGTGAAATCCCGGCCTTGCACAGCCGCCCCTCTTTGCTATGCTTCGCCGGTGGCTGCAAGCCAAATCCGGCTTGCAGGCGCGCATTTCCATCCAGACCTATGACTATGGCCACGAAAGCAAAACCTGTAGCAAAGACTGCAACGAAGACCGCAGCGAAGAAAGCCGCTCCGGCCAAGAAGGCTGCCGCCCCGGCTAAGAAGGCAGCCGCTGCTGCCCCGGTCGCCAAGCCGATCAAGGACACCTTCAACAAGTCCAGCCTGCTGGCTCACCTGATCGAGCAGACCCAGCTGGAAAAGAAGGCCGTTCAGACGGTGCTTGCCCATCTGGAGAACACCATCGTCAGCGCCATTCACAAGAAGGGTGCCGGCGAATTCACCCTGCCGGGCCTGTTCAAGGTGCAGGCGATCCAGGTGCCCGCCACGAAGAAGCGCTTCGGTAAGAACCCCTTCACCGGTCAGGACCAGTGGTTCGCCGCCAAGCCGGCCAGCGTGAAGGTGAAGGTGCGTCCTCTGAAGAAGCTCAAGGACGCCGCGCTGTAATCGTTTCGCGACCGACAGCTGCAAAAGGAAAGGCCCCGAAATCTCGCGATTCCGGGGCCTTTCTGCACGTTGACGACTTGCATGGCGAAGAGATACGGCACGCACCTTGTGTTTGCAGATCGCTGGTTTCCGTCGAGTAAGCTGATGTCCTGCTGTGGCAATAAGCTCGACAGACTTGCGCTTAGCGAGCGTCGCATCGTGTGCCCGGCCTGCGGCATGAGTCATGACCGCGATCACAACGCAGCGATCAACCTTGAACGGCTCGCAACCGAAACTGCGCTACCCGTGGCGAGTGGTTCGGCAACGAATCGCACTGCGAGAGGCATGTCGCCAATTGTAGGCGGGAAAGTTACGTCCGTCAGAGACGAGGTCGGCCAGCAAGGAGCCTCGGGCGGGAAGGAAACGGCGCGCACATTTGCGCACGCTTTTCATAGCAGATGACATGATGAACCTGCGCACACGCTTAATGCAGCAGTTGCGGGGCTGGGGGCCCGTTGGACTACTGTACATCCTGCTGTGTACTTTCACCCCAACGTCACAAACGGTGCTGCCGGAAACATTCCTGGACAGGGCCATTCCGTTCAATCCAGCAGGTGTATGGATATACCTGTCATTCTTTATTATGGTTCCACTGACCTACCTGGTCGTTGACACCCCTACCCTGCGTTGGCTGACTCGTGCCCTGCAGACCAGCGGGGTGGTTGCAGGAACCATATTTGTGCTGTGGCCCACGACGCTGCACTACCCGACCATAGTCGACAACAGTATCAGTGCGCAGTTCCTGGTCTGGATGCAAAAATGGGACAGTCGTTGCAACTGCCTGCCCTCTCTGCATGGGGCCCTGACCTTTTTGTGCGCGTGGGCGTTGGCCAAAACGAAGAACTTTTGGGTCACACTTGTTGGTTTTGTGTGGGGTCTGGCCGTCCTTTATACCGTCATCCAGGTTCGACAGCATGTGGCCGTGGACTTGAGCGCCGGCATGCTGCTGGGTCTCCTTTCAGGAATCGGTGCGCAACTCCTCCAAAAGCGTTCTTTACCTCATGGCTTTCGCGGGTGTTCGCAAACCTGACTAGCGGCCTTGTCTTTTTTCTACCGCAGGCATGAGGCCAGTGATACCGACCCTCAGCCGGTTTCATGCTCCGGCTGGTCAAACCCCTTCATCTTCAGCCATCACGGAAATCTCGCAGAGCACGTAGCGCGCAAACATAGTCTGAAACGCCTCCTTCTGCGATCCGGAAAAGAACACCCCCGCTACGTCACCCGCGCTCACCTTGAGGCCATCCTGCACGGAGAGGCATGCAGCGTTCAGTGCATCCTCGACAAGCTTCTCGACCAACAATGCGTTGCGTTCGACGCTGGCGGTCAACCACTGGCCCAGCGCCCCTTGCACGCGGTTGGCGGCCTCGCAGAAGGCATCTTCTTCCGCGGTGCTGGTGCGCGGGAACTGCCGGTTCCACTCGCCATCGTCCTCGCACAGTCCGCCAAACTCATTGGCATCCACGAAATCGTGCAGCCTGGCGAAGTCGGTCACCGTCGGCGGAATACGGCCATCGGCGATCTCCTGCTGGATCTGCCGCTTACCGAGCTCAATCGCCCGAGCGATCGCACCGTCCTGCTCTCCGGTCAGCTCGATAGGCTGCGGAGTCGCGACCACATCGATGTTACTTCTCATCAGAATCTCCTCGTTCAAATAGAAAAATGCCCGCGTCCCTCTCGGGACAACGGGCATGGCTAAAAAGGTTGTTACGAACTACTGGGCAGCCAAGGCCACCACATCAATGACCGCATCGGCTTCGTCGACCAGGTCCGGCGTGTGCGAGATGAAGAACTCACGCTCGTACCCGCCCTGGCGCAGCACTTCCCGCTTCATTCGCATGAAGGCGGGACCGCCACCTCGAGCGCGACCTCGAACGCCAATCTGCGCGAGCTGGAGCAGTTTCTGCCGGAATTGGGCGCCGGTTTCACCTTCGTCGCCCGCCAGAAGCGGCTGCAACGGCCGCCTCAGGAAGTTACCCTGATCGGTAGGGAACGTTTGCTACGGTTAATTTTCTGCTTCCGGCGGCATCTTCCCCCTTCGTTCTTCCGCAAGCTTAATCCACCGCTTGATTCGTGCGCGCAGCCGCCCTTGGGAGGCGCTATCAATTGGCATTTGATCGACCATTGCGATCGCTTCATCCGCCTTGACATAACCGTGCACGAGAAGTGCCACGTCGAAGTCGCGGTCCTTATCTCGATCTGCGACGGCCTTAGCCATGAAAAGATCAAGGACGCCCAGGCAATAGCCAACGCGCCCATTCGTACCTTGATTTTGGATGCGCTCCACACGATGCAGCCAGCCGGCCGGCAGACAGGCCGTTTCTGGGCCTACACCCTGCGCATAATAGCCATGTGTGTCATGAAAATGCGAGCCCTCACCAATCGCCGCGTCGATGTGATCGGCTTTTTCGTGAGCATTAAGGGGGTAAATGTCGGCCTCCGAAGACACCGTAAAGACTGCGGGCGGATATGGGATTCCACCCAGAATAGACTGGCTGCCCACGATCACGAATTCGTATTCATCCGTAATCTCGCCCGCCGCTCGAATGATGTGCTCCAGGTCTTCGCGGTTCATTTTTCATTATCCTCGCTGACATCCCCCAGAACCACCCCCTTCTTAAGCGCTTGTACTTGAGCAAGGACATCACGCCGGACTTCCTCCGGCAATACGGTCGGCAGGGGAGAGGCTTGTCGGAGTTCTTGGGCACGCCTGCTTCGCCCCAAGGCTTTCCGCCACGAGCCGCGCGCCAGAATTTCTTCCCATTCGGCCCAAAGGGAATCTGAGCGCGACAGACCATTCGAACGCCATCTCTTTAGCGTATCCTGAGCGCGAGCCAGCAGATCGGGATTCGCACTGATTAATCGCACTGCTTCCTTGTGCAATGCGAGGCTCTGCAAGTCCTGGGCTTGGTGGCGCGAGGCATCGGCAGTGACCAAGACCTGAACTTGTGGTCGCATGCGCCGGGAGGTCGCAGCGGCGGACTTCGCCGGGGCCGGCTGGAAGGTGTCGTTAGCCAACAAGGCGAAGTCGCCGGCAACGCCCAAAGCCGACATCACGCGGAGATACGTGCCGACACTGGGTGCCGGATCCCCGGATTCCACTGAGTTGAGGGTGGTCCTTGAGATGCCGACCCGCTTGGCCATTTCGACCGCAGTCAGCCCTTGCGCCTTCCGAAGGCGCTTGAGGCGATCGCCCAACTGCAAAAGCAGCTGGTGCTCGAGGACCGAGGTGGCATCAGTGGATACTCTCATATGTTCAATAGATTAGGCTAACCTTATGGTTTTGTCCAATCTATTGAACATATGAAAGGTGGCGCAACCGATCCACAATCGTGTGTGGTTGACCGCCTCGGAGGCCAAGGGACCGGGCACCTTCAAGGGGTGATTTGGCGGGCAGGTGAAAAATTGCGTTTCCCCAACGCATCGCTCCGTCGTCAACGTGGAGATTAGCGACGCCAACGAACGGCCTTCGGTGGTTCGAACGCGGAGACCGTCGCGGTCCGATGGTCTCCGCCGCATCACCTCGGAATGCGACGACGCTTTAACATAATGAATCTTATCCGAAAGTGGACTATTAGCCGTTTTTTCTAATGTCGTACTTGAGAGGAATTCAAATGTCGTACCCCGTTCCGGATCATGCCAAGCTGGCGGCCTTGTTGCCGAGCCAGGAGCGCGATCATGGGCCGACCCGACACGATCACCATGAGCATGCGGGAGCTGGATCGCTGCAAGGTCACTTCGGCCAACATTCTGACTCGCCCACCGAAATCCGCTTTACCATCACAGATGGGAATGGAACGGGCTGTCTTAGCCAGATCTGCTATGTCACTGCAACAGAAAATGCGGCTCCTGTCGGCCTGGCTGCCTGCCGGGCTTCCTTACGTCGAGACTGAAGTCGGCTCCTACCTTTGCCTGCATGACGTCCCATACGAGTTGGAGAGCATCCTTGCTCGTTGGCTGCTGCTGCAGCCTGAGCTTACAGACACGGATCTATCAACCTGCGTTCTGGTCGAGAGTGGCAAGGGTTTAGCCATTACCCGGGAAGGATGGGAGAGTTTCCTCTGCTGGCTCGTCGAAACACTTCGAGCCAAGCTTGACGACATGGAGCAAGCCCAGTAGCAGCGCCTTCGCAACACCTCTGTAGTCGCCATCCGTCGTTGATACGGAAAGCGCGTCGCAGCACGGCGCTCATCTAGTGAACCAATCAGGCAAGGAATCATTTATGTTGCGGGTACGCATTGAACTGCTGCCAGACGGCGATGAGGAAGCAATTAAGCTGCTTGCTGCTGTCGACATCAGCAACGACGGTAGCGGTACGCCAAGTACCGGGCATTACAGCGCCGTCTTGAAGGAAGCGTGGCGAACTGCAGGAGACCAGCAAGCCATCTATACCACTGAAGCCAAAATTCACGACGTGGACCGCGAACTGATCAGGCCGGTCCAACTCGTTAGCATCGCGCTGCAAGTTCTCGCCCCGGTAAAGCGAACGACCGCGACCTCTTTATATTCGTGGGGAGAAATTGTCCGAGGGCCAGAGTAGCCCTTCAGGACGGATAACAAACAGAAAACGCATAAGCTTATGTTAAATCATGGCGGAGGTTGGCGAGATAGACGGTTCAATGGTAAAAGCGCGCTTTTCGCTGTAGAAACCTGTAGGTACTGAGCGCAATTTGAAGATGCTACGCCAGTCTAGACCCTCCGATGCTTATATTCCTGGATACAGAGTATACCAATCCGATTGACCGAAGGCTGATCAGCATCGGTATGGTGTCGGAAGACGGGCAGCATGCTCTTTATCGAGAATTGCAGGATTTCGATCATGAATCCTGCAGTGCTTTCGTACGAGCAAATGTTCTTCCCCTACTTGGGAGCTTCCAGGATACAACCGTCCGCCGGGCAAAATTGGTGGACGACCTCAGGCAATGGATCAACACTCTGCCCCGCAGCCTAACCATCGCCTGCGATAGTGACTGGGACTGGGAAATCCTTTGTGAAACGGTGGGACTCCCGCTTCCGGCAAACATCTCGGGACGATTTGATCTGCGTCCGCTCATCGACACCACCGTTTTCCATAAGGCTGTGTGTCGCTACCACGATGTGGCCGAGCAACCTTGGCATCACGCTTGGCATGACGCGCGTGCTCACCGTTTGGGTTGGCTGGCCTGGAACGATGCCCGCAGACGAGCTAAGCTGCCCAAATAGTTGTTCAATGATCGGCTGCCGAGTTCAAAGTACCGCTCGACCACGGTTACTGAGAAGATACACAAGGCTTTGCGTTATCGGCTACGCCGCAGCAAGAAGAGCCGTCTCCTGCTTGAACGAGAATCGGTTGGAGAGGCACGCTGTCTCGACGAGCGCCACGAGAGAGTTCGAGCGTTAGCAAGCTATCCTCCGGGAAGGCGGGGCTTAGTTCCAGCTTGAGATACTCGACAGTTGGCGATCATGAACGGCGATCACCACTCGGCGATTATGCTCCTTTGACAGAGTCCTAACCAGTGCAGCGAATTGGGCGATATGGACGTCGTCCATTGATTGCACTGGATCATCCAAAATCAGCCAAGGCAATTCTCGGGGCACCGAGAGATGCAACGCAATGAACAAAGTCAGTGCAGCCGTATTGAGGTTGCCGGCACTTAGCATGGCACCCGGCGTTCCTCCAGCCTCGCCACCATCCCGATGCTCGGTGATGAGCTTGGGCGGAAGCTTCTGCGAGGACGACTCCGGGATGCGGAATGCTGGAACGAATGGCTCGGCTGGCGCCAACCGCACGAACAGGTCTCGCCACACTCGATTGAGCCGGTCGTTGAACTCCCGCCGAATTATGGTAGAGGGAATCTTGTCTACAGCGCTTCGAATAACATTGCTGTGCTCGCGAAGGGTCTGCGCCCGGTCGGCGCGTGTCCATGACGCGGAATCGACTGAGATCTGGTCTTCGGGTTCCTTCCGGCGCGTAAGCGCCGAGCGAATGCTTTCGATATGATCGTTCCCCCGGCGACACATCGAAAGTCGCTGTTCTAGACGCACTGCTGGGTGCCAAGAAGCGCATATAGCCGCGAAGTGGCTGCGTCAAATGTCTCGCCCTCTTGCCGCCTGGGAGCCCCAATCGAGAGTGCAAATTCGTCCAATGTCTCGCGCGCGGCGGCAAGAGATACGTGACGTGCTTGGGACTCGAGCGCATCAGCGCAGCTTCGGCAAACTGCGCCAGATCATCACCCAGGAAAATATCCGATAGCAATACCTTAATACGGGTGCGGAGCGAGCCGACACGTTCCCCATATTCGGCCTCCCAGCGTCCAAAGGCGATCCTCGCTTCTTCCGCGCCAGCCGGACCAAGAACATCTTTAGAATTGATCGCGTTCTGCGCAGCATCAATCTCGCGCTGGATCGCGGCAAGTCTACGCTGCTGTCATCAACCCATTTGAGCGAAAGATCCGCGACGTGGTGGAAGCGATAGCAATCGTGATTTGACCCATCTCTTCAAGCGAGCGCAGCCGATTAGCCAACTTCTTTTGCAATGTCATTGTTCGCATACGCCGGCTTGGTCGGCTTTTCCGATCAGTTAGCTGACTCGTCTAATTGAAGCGCGGCGTAGACCTCATCGAGCAGCCCTTGGTAGGCCAGCGCTTCTTGCCGAACGAGCCAGTCCGGCTTACGCCTGAACTCGCGGAGGAAAGTAGATTGGGACGTGGGGATCTTGAGGATCATCTTCTGAGCACCAATCTACTCGACTCATCGCAACTCCTTGGCAGCCGCAGCATTGCAGGACGCGCCAATTGGTCCCAACGGATACCGTATGCTGGTCAAAATCATAGTCGCGCGACTTGCGGACCAGCTTCACCACATTGTGCTGGGTTTCGTGACCGCACTCGTTGCAATGCGACCACACTGGCTCTTCTTACGAGGGCCGGGCGTTAGTCGTCACAGAGTTCTCCGATGTTCCCGCCAGTTCGCGCCTGGCATATTTCTCGGCTCAGATCGAGCCATTCGATCCCCTACCCTAGACGGCGAATCGCCCTTTTCCTATTCAACTGTTCGGCAAAGGACGTCACTCGCCGCTTTCCCGGCTCAAGACGGCCGGGATAGGCGGTTGCAAGGCCTGTTCAGCGAGCGCATATCCGAGGGCAGCTATTGGCCACTCGGCCTCCAGCACGAGGGCCCCGGCCGCCTGGTACAGTTCGCCACAGAGCTCGTTTCGTACAATCAGCCGCGCAGCAGGGTCTGCTTGCAGAGCGTCGGAACCATGGACCAGATTGAGTAGCAGTTCGAGCAATTCGCTAGCCTTCTCCACGTCCGAGGCCGCATTATCCGCTTGCGCGTCTATTGCGTGTGCTACGTCAATCTCCCCCGTTGCTCAATGACTCGGCTAGTGCGCCAGCGTAGAGGATCTGTATCCGCTGCCGGAGAAAGTGAATAGCTGCCTCAATCGTCGAAACGTCGCGATGAAGAAACAACTGGGCATGCCCGTCATGGAGTAATCTGCCCATTCTGTCGACGCCTTTAAGGCTGAGAGCGATCTCGCCAACGGCGAACCCGCAGCGCGCCGCGACAACATAGTGCCCAGCCTCGTGTTGACCTAGCCGTGGTGCAGCAAGCCGATGAGGCGCTAGAATGACAATCTTTGCCATCGTTATCCGTACTGGTTTTCCGCAGATGCCACTTCTTTACCAAAGCGGCCGCCGCCGGCTGCGCGGCCATGACTTGCACCGCCTCGGGAAAGAGTGCCACATAGTGAAGCGCGAAGAAGCTCATCAGTACACATGCAGTACTCACAGACGTGGCGGCCAAGGTGGCTTGCTGGGCGAGATCGTGCGCATCCCGGACCTGCAGTATGCTCAGCCAGCTCGCATGAGAGTTGCCGCACAAATAGCTATAGAGATCGCGGATGTGCACGGGAAACCTCCGCCTCAACACCGATCGAGGCCCAGCCCCGCCCCACGCGCCAGTCCCCCTTCAGGAAAGCCTTGCGGTCGTTCGCAGGGTGTTGTGCCCATAAGCCGTGGGCCCGCATCGTCCTGTGCCGATAAATGAGATCGGGGGACGCGCGCAGGGCCTGCCCCTTCACTGGTAGCTCGTCGACGCTGAAGTAAGGCACCACGGCATCGTCGCGGACGTGCAGGCCACAATGCACCAGTTCCCACTTCGGATGCCATTGGCGGAGAAAATCGGCATCGACAAGGCTGAATGCGCGACGCCGGAACGCGAAGATCTCGGCCTCCGCCGCCAGTCCGCGCTCACGATCTTCCTCGCTACCGAAGGCCGTGCCGTAAAGCGAGTAAAGCCATTGCGCAAACGCCGAGGCCGCCGCCTCCGGCTGCTCGGGTGGCTGCTCTTGCGCCGCCGCAGGAACGCGGAGGGCACGATCTGGAACGGCGTCGGAAGTGGAAACCGGCCGTCGTCACCAAAGGCATTGCTAAAGGCCTTGGCAAAGGCATTAGTGATGTGTCCCCCTCCGGCCGTGCGGGGGCTTTCGTCACGGATCGCGAATGCCAACAGGACCAAAGATGGCGGCCGCACGCAATGCGGCAGCATGCTCAGTGAGACCATGGTATGCAGAAAAGCGAATCTCCGTATCGCCCCCGCTACGCGAAACAGTGATTGGTGTCTCCATTCGTGCAGATTCCCCATCCCTGAATTGTCAGAGGCCGCCCCATCGCTGATTACTGCGAAACGGCGCGGTCGTCGTCCCAACACCGGCGTAATCCTGAAGCGCCGAATGCGCTGGACGTGCGCAGTGCCTCAACCAACCTAACCCGCTGACCCACCGGGCGCGCCCCGCGCCCACGTGCCCGGCCCGTTGGGCACGCCCTTTCGCGACCCCACATGTCCGCGGGTTGCCCCACGCTGCCTATTCAGGGTACTCGGGTATGCTCGCCGGCCGTTGCCGGTCCCTTGAGCTCCCGGATTTCATAGGGCCCTTTATCCTCCCGTGCGTACGCCCAGTCTTCGGCCACTTCGCGCGCCGAAATCCCCGCCACGCACGCGCCCGGCAGCATCACGTCCGCGTGCTCGAAGTGGGTCGAGTAGTGAAGCGAGCTCAGCAGTACGTAGACCACTGCCAAGCGCATCAGAAAACTACCCTCTCTCTGCCGGGTGTTCCGGAATCCATCACACCCACCAACCCACGGCGTGGCAGCGCCCCCGCCGCAGGCGGCCGGGATCCCGCCCTCAGCTCGTCCCCGCACCCGACGCGATGAGCGCCCGGTAAGCGTCTGCGACGGCGCGCTTGGCCTGCGCCGAGCTCGGGAAAGCGATCGATGGCGAGGTCCGGATATACAGGGCCCGCGTCGTGGTCGAGCCGCCTTCGCCCGCCACATCCCAGATGAAGCCCGGCATCGAGACGACCCATTGCGGGAGGTACAGCGCGCGGCCAGCACGTACCCCGACCCCACCGTGGCGGTGTAGAGGCGACGCGGGACGCCCTGCCACTGCAATGTGCCGCGGCACATTGCGTACCGCGCTCTCCAGCCATCGGCCCTGCTCGCACACGAGACCGGCCACAGCAGGTACCGGTACTGTTCGCAATCGGATATCACTGCACCACGGTCCATCGTTCCCTCTTCTTCCCGGTTCATGTTGTCTGCCTACGGCCGGACGCGACGGTCGGTGCTTTGGCGTCCTCAAGGCTCAGTGCCACCAGTTCCATGAACTCCTCGCGCGGTAACGCGTCGAGCCAGTCCCCATATTCGCATTCCGACATGGCGAAGAACTGCTCGCCAAGGGAGCGCAGCTTGGCCAGCAAGCGCGCTTGCGCGTCCGCATCGTGACAGGGGGCGGGCAAAGCGGCCGTGCCGGCCGTGCGAGCGCTCGGCGCTCGGCGGCCGACGCACACTCTCCGACCAGTGCCCGATCGCGACGTCGCGGCCCATCGCGGTCATCCTCCACGCCTGCACATGTGCCAGCGTCAGATCCGCCAGCGGCACCTCGGGAATGGTGTTGTCACCCGTCTGGCGCGAGTACAGGCGGCAGATGACCGCCTCGCCTTACGACGTCACGATCATCGTCACGGTGTTGCGCCCGCCGATCTGGTCATCGCAAAAGGCTTCGCCCGGGGCCGGCACAAATTCCAGCGAGCCTTGCGCGCGGCCGGCGACGCCGTTTTCCATGTAATTGGCCCAGAAGCCGTTCGCCTGCATCGCGCTGGCCTACTCCTGCAGGTAGCGGTGCAGGCGGATCGCGGCGAAGCGCTCGCGCGCCTGCGCCACGTGCGGGGCGCGCTGGGCGGCGGCGCTGGCCTGTGCGAGGGCCTTGTCGGTGACCTGCGTGGCCTGAGTTTGCTGCACGTCCTGCCAGGTAAGTTGGGAGTCAGTCATGGGGGTCTCGATTTCCGTTTGCGGGTGTTGCCAGTACAGGGCGCCGCCATAGGCGATGGCCACGAGGGTCGATTCCGCGTCGGCGGCCGACCAGATGCCGAAGCCCGTGGCCGGGCGGCCTTGGGACAGTTGCACCGCGCGGGCCGTGACTGCGCGGCATCGGGATACAAGGGGTCAGCCCGATCGATCTCGGTCAGGCGGCCGACCTGATAGCGGGCAACGGCGGTCAACATGTTGAGGGTGGTGGATGACGCGTGCCTTCGGTCATCACGTCCCCCTCCTTTTGGGTTACTCCGCCTCGCAGGTTTCACAGTGCTCGACTCGCATGCGCAACTCAATCGCGGCCGTACGCCGCACGATCGCGTCGGCGATGCGGGGTTCGGGGCCGCCTCGTTGAGGCTGACGCCATAGTCCGTCGTGGGCCGGGCCAGCACGATCCAGTCGGGCGCGACGCGCTGGGCGGAGCGCGCGTGCAGCCACATGCCGACGCCCACACCGGCCATGAAAATCGCACCGCCCCCAGCACCATCGTTACCGCTCGCCGCATCGCACCTCCTAACGCCTCAGATGCTCTGTGAGTCTGTCACTCCTCGCACGCGGTCCGATGCCGGCGCGGGGCCAGCGCTCGCCTCGTCGCGCGCACCTTGCAGCCGCCGTCGTACCGCATCATCGCGCGAGCGCCGTGTCCCCTGTTGCGGCGCCAGCCGGACCGACGCCGACCGCGTGACGCGGTGCGTCGCGCGCCATTTGCGAGTACAGTATCCGCAGTGGCGCGGTGGTGCCCAACGAACGTCGGAGCTTTGATCCATGCAATCCCGTGAGCTGGAAGCGGCGCTGCTCAGTCGGTGTGCGGCCGTCGCGCGCGAACAGGCCGCGCCCGCCCAAGACCAGCGCGAAGCGAACGTGTTTCGCGTGGCCGCGATGGTGGTCCAGTCTCGCTTTCCGCAGGAAGCCCGCCAACTGATGGGCGCAAGCGTGCAGTACTTTGCCAGTCACCCGGGCGAACAATTACCGGCCGCCGACGTGGTGCGTCATGGCTGGGTCATCAGCCTGCCCCGGCTGCGCGATGCGCTCAGTCAGCAATTGCAATGGCGCTAAAACGATGACGACACCGATCGCATTTCATACGGACACCGCCCTAGCGGGCGCGTTGCGCACCCTTCTGCAAGAGCTCGAAGAGCGCCTCACACTACGCCAGCCGCTTAAGGTATATCTGGCGGGGGGCATGGCCGTCCATCTCTATACCGCGAGCCGCGTCACCACCGATGTCGATGCCGAGTTCGGTGGTCGCGTGCTGCTGCCCAATGATCTGATGGTCGAGGTCTCGCTGGAGGATGGTTCGCCGCAAGTGGTCTATTTTGACACCAACTACAACCCGACCTTCGCCCTTCTGCACGAGGACTATCAGGATGATGCGCTGCCGGTCGATATGGGCGTCGAGCACCTGCGCGTGCACGTGCTGGCGCCCGTGGATCTGGCGGTGAGCAAGATCGCGCGGCTGGCCGATAACGACCGAGAAGACATTGCCGCCTTGGTTCGGCTAGGGCTGACCAGCGCCGATGCGATCGAGGCGCGCGCCACCGAGGCGCTGGGCGGCTTTGTGGCGGGACAGGCGATGCTGCGCCTCAATCTACGCGATGCCGTGGCCCTCGCCCGCGCGGTACAGGCCGAGCCCGAGGGCGCGTCCGCCGGGGACACGCCAGCACTGCCCAAGGGCACCGACACCCCCGACTGCGTGCCTTGAACCGCGTGGCCTCGTAACGGGGGTCGTTTCCGGGGGCAGCCGGGGAACAGCCTGCCGATGGGCCGACCCCGCGAGCCACGGCCGGTCCCCTGCGACGGCACGCCTGCCCCGTGTCAGCGCATCATGCCGATGGGCGCCTCGTCCATGAGCGTGAGTTCGATCGCATCGCCGCTTCCCGACAGCGGCACCGGGGTCGGCACATCCTTGCGCAGCGCGAGCGTCAGCGTCTGGGGCAGCAAGCCCGTGCGAACCACACGATCACAGCCGGGCGACACCTCCTCAACCCGGCCGGTCGTCTTCTCGATGGCGACCTGCACCAGCGTGCCGTCGGCGGTGTCGCGCAGCTTGTCGACCCGCAACGATCGGGTGTCCAGCTGGACCGACTCCAGATACTGCTGCGCACTCAGCCCCACCTGCCGGCACTGGCGCAGCGAGGTCGTCCTGACAGCCCGATCTTGCGGCAAGTTGCGGGCAACGGCCGGGGCGTCCATGGGGAATCGCAGGACTTGGCCGGACTCGGCTTGGCCGTGGAGGATCCACCGCGCGACCACCAGCGTGTCGGCGTTCACGGAGGTCGACAGCACGCACGCCGCCACAGCGGCACGACAGAACATGGCCTTCATAGAAACGTGTTTCCCCTTTTTGCTAGGTGACGTCCCGGTTGTACCGGGGCAGATTTGGGCACGACGCCCGATGCGATCCGGCTTCACCACCGGATCGCGCCGCGAGCGTAGCAAGGCGAAATCGGCGCGCCAAGCAATCGGCAACACTATTTGCACAGGTGGAACATTTGGCGCACAAAATTGCGCGCGCGAACGATGCCGGTGTGACACGTGTCGTACAAAATCCGGACGCGTCCCCGATCGGTGGAAGGAATCGTGGTGCGGGCAGTGGTGGCGGTAGCCCATCCAGTCTCTGCGGTACCGCACCACAAAGTGTTCGAGATACCAAACCGGCCTTCCGAACCAACCCCCAACCCACCCAACCCCCCCCAGCCGGATACGGCTGGACGCGCGATAGCGCGCAGGAATGCCCCACCCACCGCGACCACCCCTTGCGTGGATCCCTACCGATCCGCGTTCACCGCCGACAACGCGTGACGGGCAAAGTCCTGCTCCGCGAACGCCAACTGAATATGCTGTACGAGCACCCCGACAAAGACGCCGCCGCCCACCCAAGGCGCCCCAATGTCAAAGCGGAGCCCGATGCCACTGAGCAGCTTCCCGCCCAGACACCCGAGCACGAAGCTCAGGACCACGACCCCCACAGGCCTCAGCCAATGCAGCCACGATTGCTGCCAGATACTGCGCAGCGGCAGTGGCTGGAACTGGTTGACCGTCGAAACGGCTTCGCCCGTCGTCAGGTTCTTGATCGCGACCAATGTGCCGCGCGCGGACGGACAGATCGCACCGTAGTAGACGCGCAGCCGGTGGCCGGCCCGCAGGGGCACCTTGACGCCGCCCACGGGCACGCGCACCTCGCCGCCATCATCTTGTCGCAGCCAGATCTCCTGCTCATGTGCGTCACCAACCGGACGCTCGCCAGATGGCCGGACAGGTTCCGCATGGTCTCGACATGGCTCTGGCTGTCTTCCTGTACCGCCTGCGCGATCCCTTCACAGACAGCGTCAGCGACTGCCCCTAAACCAGGCCTTCTTGCACGCCCGGTTTACGCTGGGCCGCGATGGGCTCAAGCCATACAAGGTGAACACAAAACGCACTAGAGGCTCCGTCGCCCACGACTTGAAAGGCGGTTCAACCCAGTGCTCCTACTCGAAGCCAGGGATCGCCGTAAAAGGCGGGAGCCGCTAGGCGCCAAACCCACACAGAGGCACAGACAGTGACGTTGACGCCAGGCGCGGCGCGATGAAGCCGGCGAACCTAGCGGTTGTGAATGCAGCTCAAGCCACCTTGCCTGCCGCCACGGCACTACGGTTGCGTGCGAGCATCGACAGCGTGACGGCCACCGAAGCCAGCTCAAAGAGTCCACCAACCAATCCGAGCGTGCCGATATGGCTGTGGGCCAGCGTCAAACCACCCGCCGCAGCGCCAATCGAGAAGCCGATGTACATGAACGATGCATTCAGGGACAGCACAATCGACGCCACCTTTACGCCAGCCAGTTCTATCAGGCGGGCCTGCTGCGCCGGATAGAACGCCCAGTGGCCCACCGCCCAGATCATCGGTGCAGCCAGTACCGGCAATGTCGCGTGCACGGGTTGCAGGAACCTCGCGTCAATCGACAGGCTCAGGAAGGCCAGCCCCATCAAGGCTACGGCGGGCACGATCACGCGCGGCGGGCTCAGTCGATCGCTAAGAGCACCACCGATGAATACGCCAACGGCAGCCGAGATGCCCCACGCGAACATCACGACGTATCTGCGTGTCTTGCAGGCTGGTCAGGCTCGTAACCAGTGGCGAGAGATAGTATAGACGGTATAGGCACCGGTCGCTCACAGCGTGGTGGCCAGCAGCGTCGCCAGTACGACAGGCCGCACCGCTACGGAAACACGTTCGCGTAGCGTGGCCGTCGGGATGCCCTGGCCGATCTCGCGCGGTACACCGACGTAGACGCCTATGGCGGCAATCGCCGACAGTCCGGCAACGCCAGCGAAGGTCATGCGCCAGCCAAGCCCGTGACCGATGACGGCCCCCAATGGCACGCCCAATGCCAGCGCCACGGTGATGCCGGCATTGACGACTGCGATCGCGCGTCCGCGTCGTGCCGGACTTACGATGGCTCCCGCCAGCGCGTTGGCGCCCGGCACGAACAGTCCGGCCGACAGCGCCAGCAGCACGCGTGCGCCCATCAGCCACCAGAATCCATCGGCCACATAGGCAAGCAGGTTCGACAGCGCAAAGGCGATCATACTGGCCAGCAGCAGCGTGCGGCGATTCAGGTTGCCGGTTGCAGCCGTGAGTACCGGCGAGCTGATGCCGTAGGCCAGCGCAAATACGGTGACGAGCTGCCCTGCCCGTTCGATTGAAACCCCGAGATCGGCGGCAAGGCCCGGCAGTAATGGGGAGATCATGAAACCTTCGGTGCCAATCGCAAAGGCGCCAAGGGCTAGCAGGTAGACGGTGCCAGGAATCCTGTCAGCGGACTGGGTGATAGACATGCTGTGTCCTTTGTTGCGCACTGCCCCGGGGTCGGTGCATCGAATCAAACCGGGAATGCCTTGCATCATGGATCAGCCAAGGCGGCGCAAAACAGCCTATTGGTCCGGGCATTGCGGACAGAACCGTCCGAAGTCGGGGGCTGTATAGACACGCGTAACTCGCAACCGCGGCAAGCGCGCCATTTTCAACTTCACGGCTCAAGTGTCTTGCCGCCATGCCGGATAGTCCGCCCGGCAAACGTACCTATATTTCGTCTGTCATCCACTTCCGGAAATGGAAACCATCATGTCCATGCCCCCCATTCCTACTTCCGCCCGGCCAATCCGTGTTGGCCTGGTCGGCATCGGAAACTGGGCCATCCACGGCCACGTGCGCGTACTGAACCTTTTGCCCCAGTACGAATTGCGGGCGCTCTGGAGCACCCGCCCGGATGCCGCACGCACAGCGGCGGCGGCACATGGCGAGGAGGTTGTCGATACCCTCGACAAGCTTGTGAACCATCCCGATGTCGATCTCGTCGTTGTCCTGAACACTGCGCCCCAGCACGCGGAGACGGTTCGCAAGGCAATTGCGGCTGGCAAGCACGTCTATTGCGAATGGCCCCTAACAGTGACCACGGAGACCACGCGCGAACTGCTGACGCTGGCAGAACGGGTGGGAGTCCGTCACATTGTCGGCCTACAGCGCCGGCTGGCATCGCACAACCGCTATCTGCGCGATCTGCTGGAAAGCGGCTACGTAGGAAAAATTCGCTCGGTACGCATCCATGTCAGCATGAACGCGTTCGGCCGTGAGCGCTCCCAGGCACTACGCTGGACCGTGCCAGCCGAAAATTTCTCGAGCGCGATCTCGATCTACGCGGGGCATTTCCTCGATATGCTGTTCACGGCCACGGGCTGGCCCACGCATGTTTCGGCCCTGGCACCGAACCAGTTCAAGACGGTGACGATTCGCGAAACAGGCGAGGTACTACCCTCGACCGCTCCCGATCAACTGATGCTGGTAGGTCGCATGCCCGAAGAAGCCGTAGTTTCGGTGCATGTCGAAGCCGGCAAACTCAGCGGCCGTGGCGTGCAGATTGACATCACCGGGGACGAAGGCGATCTGCGTATCAAGAATACTTCGGCGTTTGGAAGTGTCGGCGATGACTACGTCATCGAAGACGCGCGCGGCCTGGACATGCCGATACAAGTGCTGCAGGTGCCGGTTGAGTCTGACCGCCTGCCGCATTCGGAACTGCCTTCGGCCGTGCTCGAACTGGCCGAACTTTATGTCGCCTATGCAGAAGACGTGCGCACGGGCAGCGCGAACGCGCCGACATTCAAGGATGCCGTCCGTATGCATCAACTCCTCGACGCGGCCCTGCAGTCAACGGCCGAAGGCCGTGAGGCCCGGGAACAACCAGCCACCGTCGAGCATCTTGCCCTGGGCATGGGCGACACGCCACCAGACGCGCAGGCGTTCGAGCGGCACGGGCGAGAGCATCGCGTAGCGGTCCTTGCGACCCTTGCCCTGTTCGATGCGCAGGGTCATGCGTTCACTGTCGATATCGGTCACCTTCAATGCCACCACTTCGCTGGCGCGCAAGCCGGCGCCGTAGGCAACCGCGAGCGCGGTCTGGTGCTTCAGGTTCCCTGCGGCCGCCAGCACGCGAGCGACTTCGTCGGGGCTGAGTATCACAGGCAGGGTGCGTGGGACTCGTACCGGACGCATCTTGGCCATGCGCTGGGCGTCGCTGAGCGTCACTTCAAAAAAGAACTTTAATCCGGTGATCGCGGCATTGAGCGAAACCGGGGAGATACCGTGATCGACCAGATGGAGTTGATAGCGCCGCAGGTCCTCGGTACTGGCCGTGTCGGGAGAGCGGCCGAGAAAGACCGTGAACTGGCGCACGGCACGAATGTATTGGGTCTGGGTCTTGTCTGCGAGCTTGCGCATCCGCATGTCTTCGATCATGCGCTGGCGTAGCGGGCTGATGGTACGCGTCGCGACTGATATGGCTGTGCTCCTGTCGAGGATCGAGGCGAATTGCCTCGGTCCTCAACTTAGGAAACAGCGCTGGCGGTTGAGTCACTTCGCGCTTGGCCGGAGGGTTACCGCGCGAGCGGTTTAGTCCGTGGGTCGGCAGCGGCCTCCCGATAGCAACCATTATCCTTCGTGTGGGCCCACCGACGGAGGGTACTTCCAAGGTTAGTTGGCCGCTGATACCCGTCTTTGCATCGCCGGCCACAGAGCATCGGCAAGATTGCCGGATTTGTCATACCGACGGCGAAGCAAGCGCGACCAAGGTGCTGGTCGACGCTTGGTAGGGCCGCCGCAGGCCTCCGGGTTGTCCGGGGCTTTTCTTCACTGCGCTAGGTAGCCGCCATCGACGGCCAGCGTGTGGCCGGTGATGAAGCTTGCCCGCGTCGATGATAGAAACAGGATCGCTTGCGCGACTTCGGCTGGGGTACCTGCTCGCTTCGCGGGGATCATCCCTGCGAGAACGTCCTTGGTCATACCGTAATCTGCCAGCCGATCGAACATCGGCGACTCCGTCGGTCCGGGCGCGACCGCATTGATCCGAATGCCCACAGCCGCAACCTCGAGCGCTGCCGATTTCGTCAAGCCTTCGACCGCGTGCTTGCTCGCCGCATACACCGCACTGGTCGGGAACCCAATCTGGCCACCGATCGAAGAGAGGTTCACGATGCTTCCGAAGCCCTGGCGTTTCATGAGTTCAAGCTCGTACTTCATGCCAAGAATGACACCCAGCACGTTAGTGTCGAACACGCTCCTGTAAGTCTCGACCGAAATATGCTCGATTGGCGAGAACGTGCCCTCGATGCCCGCATTGTTGACGGCAATGTCGAGGCGACCGAAGCGTGATTCGGTCTGCCTGATGACACTCCGCATGTCGTCTTCGGACTGCGCGTCGGCGCGCACGAACGTCGCATCGGCGGCGCCCGCCGCATTGAGTTGGTCGACCAGACCGGGACCTGCCTCCTCCCGGCGGCCGGTGACGATGACGTTCGCCCCAGTCTCCGCGAATGCCAGCGCCGTCGCGCGGCCAATGCCGGACAGCCCCCCCGTTACCAGAACTACTTTCGATTGCATGATTTCTCCTGTTTGGATCGTTGAAGAGCGCCGGCCGGCGTGAGGCTAGGTCAATATCGTCCCCGGCCAAACGGAACCTGGCCGTTGACTGCCGCAAGGCCGGCTCAAACTAGGCGCTGGCCGCCGTCGATGTGCAGCGTCTCGCCGTTCATGAAGTCGTTCTGGATCAGGAACATGACGGCGGCGGCAGCCTGTTGCATAGGAACGATCTTCTTCAGCGGCAGCCGTGCGCTGAGCTCAGTGACATAGCCGCCGAGGGCGTCGCCGAGCGTGCGGCCCAACAGCGGGGTGTCGGTGGTGCCGGGTGAAAGCGTGTTGAAGCGGCGTGGGGCAAGTTCCAGCACCAGACCGCGGGCCAGCGCTTCCATGGCGGCCGATGCCGCGGCGAGTACGGCGGTACCCCATGCATTCGGCCGCTCGGCCAGCACCCCCGAGATGAAGGTGACGGACGCCCGCTGGTCAAGACGTTGGTCCAGCGTCCGGATGACGTCGAGCGCGCCCCAGATCCGCTCATCAAACGCACGGCGCAGGTAATGGGTGTCCGTTTCCAGAATCTTACCGGCAACGAAGGAGCCGGCCATCAGGACCAGATGATCGACATGCCCGATGTCCTTCAGTGCTGCCCCAACGGCTTCCGTGTCGGTGATATCCGCTGCACGCCATTCAAGGCCATGCTCGGTCGCGATGCGTTCGGAGCGCGCCAGATCGGACCCTATAACCACGACGCTGGCGCCAGCCGCCTTGGCCTGGATGGCGGTGGCCAGGCCGATTCCCGACGTGCCGCCGAAAATTAGGACGGTCTTGCCCTCGAGCGATTGGCTGGCCAGGAACATGGCCGGATCGGTAGTGAATTTCATGGTGGTGCTCCTGAGAATTGAGGATCAGCGCAAGTGCTGAAACGGATTCTAGTTAGCCGTGATTTATTCCATAAGGGAGTTAATTGGCATAACATAATGTCCATCATGGAACAGATAACCCTCGATCGCCTGACGGGCCTGATCGCGTTCGCCAAGGCGGCGGCGTTGGGCAGCTATTCCGCCGCAGCACGCGAGCTGGGCATTTCGCCGTCGGCGGTCAGCAAGAGCATCGCGCGCCTGGAACAGCAGCTCGGGATCCCGCTGTTCATCCGCACAACGAGGTCGTTGCGACTGACCCACGAGGGCGAGGGGTTGCGCGAGCACGCGATGCGCCTGTTGCATGAAGCGGAGGAAATACAGCAGGCCGCGATTTCCACTAGAAACGGTCCTTCCGGGATAATCCGCGTGGCGGCGCCGTATCCGATCGGCGTGCATGTGCTGGCACCGGCGCTGGTGCTATTTCGCGCGCGGCATCCCGCCCTCGCGGTCGACCTGCGCATCCGCGACCAGATGGCCGACCTCGTTGCCGAGGGCATCGATATCGCCATCCGCGTGGGCGATCTCCCGAATTCCCGCCTGATCTCGCGCCATCTGGCGCCGCACCGGATCTGCGCGTTTGCCGCGCCCGCGTACCTGGCTCGGAAAGGCACGCCCACGCGCCCGGAGGAGCTGGCTCGGCATGACTGCGTGAATTTTCGCTTCCAGAGTTCGGGCCAGGCGTTGCGCTGGCCGTTTTCCGTGGATGGGGAGCTGGTCGAGATTGCTCCAGATGCGGGCATCGTCGCGGATGTAAGCGACGTGGTGGCGTCGATCGTCATCGCCGGCGGCGGGATCGGCATCATGCCGACCTATCTGGCGGCGACGCATGTGATGCGAGGGGAGCTGGTCCCGGTCATGCCGCGGTTAGCGGTCACTCGCGCGAACATTACCGCGCTATGGCCCGAGAGCCGGCGCGCAAGCCCCAACGTGCGGGCATTCCTCGACTTGCTCGATGAGGTATTTACCGCGCCGCCAAGATGGGATGCGCTGATCGACGGCTTCGGGGGGGACGAGGGAAACGGCTGATGGTAACCCCGCCGGGCCACTTGAGTCTGTTGCTACTCAAGGCAGATAGCAGCGCGCCGCGCTCTTCATCAGATGCGAGGCGCACCGCATTTGCCGGATCGGCCGAGGTCAGCCACGCCAGCGCGACACGACGCGCCGGCTCCTCGCCAGGGTGCGGCGTCGGCGGGCCAGGCCGATTCCTGCTGCACGCTGCCCAGGGCCCAGTGATGGAAACGGATCGACGCAAGTGAGATGGTTGAGCACTGCAAGACTGGCCATGTTAAGGCGTGGCATAAGGTCCTACCGCCAGCATGTTTTCAAAAGTCGGCACGGGCGTGCGTTCTGTGTACCGCTTGGTCTCTTCGTTGAAGTTGGCCCGTGAAGCAGTGAACCTGTCCTGAGACAGCAACGTCGTGTCGAAGGTAGGGCAGGAGGCAGGGTCTCCGATCACAGTCATCCACCAACCTGCGCGGTCGTCCGGGTCCGGCCATTCTCGGCCGCTCGCCGTCGCGGTCATGCGGTCATTCAAGCGACCGGTCCGCTCCATCAACGGACCTTCATGCCCGGATTACGTTGGGCCGGTCGCCGGCCATCGCTGTCGCCTACCGTGCGATTTCGCCAGAACGCAAACTGATGTCCGCCGGCAGCTTACGCTCGGAGGCAGGAACATGGCTCGCAGGCATTGTCGTATCTTCCTCGATGAACCGGAGCACAGCCTCTGCCAGTGCCTCCCGCGGATAGGCGTTTTGCGTGACGAACAGCGATCCGATCGTCCGCGCGATGGGCACAGCGAGCGCCCATTGGTCCGCATTGACGTAGCCAAGAAGCGTGCTCCCGGGCACGATCTCGTCATAGAAGATCATCTGGCTGTCGTTGCGCGCGTCGACGCGGGACAGCTTGTTGTAGCTCGATTTGAGAATCGACGAAATGCGTTCTGGCTGCGAGAACGTGACGATCGAGTAGATGGGAAGATCGTGTGGAAGCGGGTTCTGCGCAAGCCATGCTTTGCGCGTCCGAGGCCGCAGGCTCTCTACCGCACCGCCATCGCCGGACGAGCACGTCGCCCCCGGAAAGTGCCGCAGCAGGTCGGCCTGATATTGCTCAGCATCATTGGCAAGCGGCGACCCGCCGACGGCGCCCGCCGCGCTGGCCACGGCAGCCACACGGCTGCGGATCTCGGGGTGGGTGACGACAGCCTCGAGGATATCGGGTGCGCCCTTGGAATAACCGATCAATACAATGCGCGGTTCGTCCACTGCGGGCGGCATGGCCATGATCGCATCGCGGATTTGGCGGGCATTGTTCGTCGAGCTCGACAGTGCGTCGACGGCGATGACCGTCGCGTCATAGCCAAACTCGCGCAAATGGGTTGCGACAGTTCCCGGCGGATCCAGCCAGGGCTTGAAGCATTCATACCCGATGCCCGCTACGATCGCTGCAATGAGATGCCGTTTTGACGGACCGAGTTCCACGGGCTTGCCCGTGCCGGAAGGTTCGGCGCCTACGCGGGTCAGTGCCTCCTCGCAAGGACGGTGGTCGGGAAGCGCGGCCCCATGGGCCTGCAACACGGCACAGTAGATTTCGCGAAAGCGCGCCCGCTTGTCCGTCACCCCGGCAAGGGACGCCGGAACCAGCACAAGCGGTGGCGTATCGGACGAATAGGGGACCAGCGGCTTCGATGCGCATGCGCAGAGCACAAGGCTCGCCGCGAGCGCAATCGAGCTCCCGAAGCTTGCCAGCCAGGCATGGATCGCGCGGGACGCCAGCGTTGCGTCGACGGCATGCGCTTCAGTGTCCGGCGTGTCGGGCCGCATCCTGGCCCTCCTCGGTTTGGAAACGCTCGCGCTGCTCAAGGTAGGGCACCCAGTCTATAAACTGCACATTCGAAAAGCTGAGCGGACGCGTCGCGAAGAACAAGACGGCACGTAACCCGTCGGTGTGGTAGGTCGCATCGCCCAGTGTCTTTCGCGGATCCTGCAGCGAAGCCGCACCGACGCCATCCACGAAGCCGATCCTTTCGAGGCCACCCGAATACATCATGTCCTGGATAAACAGATTCCTGGCCTCGTCGACATCGCCGTGCAGGCGCATGGACGGATTGTCGCCTCGCGCGAAACGTCCGCCGACGGGACGTCCGACCTGCGCGACGAAGACAGGCTGCCCCTGGAAACGGATTGGCGCGAGCCATCCGCGTACCCAGATCGCCGGTGCGCCGGCCTGCGCCTGCTTGCGTATGACTACGTCCGGTTGGCGGCCGAACACCCGCTGAGGGAGGTCGGTCCGGCGCATGTTACGCCGGTAGTTTCGACGCACTGCCGCTGAGCTGATGTCGTTGATCTCGCCGACGATCACCGCGTTCAATGGATCGCCCGGATCGGCGCCGCCTCCATCCGTGGCGCAGGCGGGCAGCGCCTCGAGTGCCATGCGCAGCGACGCCAGGTCGGAGTAATCCCGGATGTCGGATTCGGGGTAGCGGAAGCTGAGCGGCGACCGCGATACGACCCTAGAGGCATCGTCGTCTGGCACTTGCAGATACAGCGTAATAGGTATCAGCGTATTGCTGCCGAAGAGATCAATGTTGACGAGCTTTATTTCGCGATCCGGATTGGTGAACAGCAAGCCGGCGCGGGTCTGCCCGGCCGGGATGGGGTTCCTGAAGCCAAGACCGTTGAAATAGGCATCGATGCGCGAGTTGGTCGTCCCGCCGAGCAGGCTGTGCAACGACCATGCCACCTCGTGCGGCGAATAGTAATCGGGGTCGGTGCCCGAACGCAGCAACCACAGCGGTTGTGCCGTCCCGTTTTGGATTTCCACCCATACCGGCTGCACGTCCATCTTCGTCACGTCGGCGCCGAGCATGCGCTTGCTGTCCTCCTTGCCGAGTACCGCCGCACTGACACGCACATCGCGACTCGTCGCACTGATGGCGCGTTCGCGCAGCGGACCGTCGCCGGCATCGGCGGGCGGCTGCCACGTGGCGCAGCCGCCGAGCGCAAGCAGCAGGCATGCGGTGCGTGCGCTGCGGGGCAATACCGTACCGAGGCGCCCGGGCGCACTCATGGCTTCGCTCCGGGCTTGATTTCAGAGCTTGTTGCCGATCCCCGGTACCTGAGCACCTCCTCCAAATTCCACGGAAACAGGCTGATTTCCGACAGCAATGTCGGCACGCGGTCGAACACCAATACGACGCGGAATCCGTTCGTGTAGTAGGGGTCGGCCGTCAGGTTTTCGCGCGGCGCGTCTGGCGGTGCCGCGCCAACGCCCCCGACGAACCCGAGCTTGAGGAGATTCTGCGAATAACCCATGTCTTCCGAGAGCGCTACGCGGGCTTCATCAACGTCGGGGTCGATCTTGTGGGTGACCAGCGTTGGCGAACGCATCGTAAGACGAACGCCAATGTCGCGGCTGATCTGGCCTACCCAGACGGGCTTGCCGTGGTAGCGCATTGGGGTCAGCCAGAGTCGCAGATGGTTGCGCTGGTGGATGGTATCCCGCGCCTTCTGCAAGGCGAGATCCTGCGGGCGCCCGAACACATATAGATCGCTGATGGGTGCATTGGCATAACGCTCGCCTGACAGCGCCGATGTGATCATCTTCATGACCGCGCCTGACCACTTCTGCTCGGTCGGCCTCCAGCCGCGGCGCACGAGCGCGGGAAACGCATCGTCTACCCCGCCTACGATTACCAGATTGAGCGGATCGCCATGCCTCGAACTGTCTTCGTTGGTCGAGCAGCAGGGTAGTGCCTCGAGCGCAGCGCGAAATGCGTCGTCGTCCGTATAGTCCACGATCCGGTCGCGCGGATAGACCTCGCGCAGAAAGACCTCGCTGATTCTGTAGTCGGCCCGGAAGCCCGGGACCGGTATCAGGATCGAGAACGTCGTTGCGCGATTGCTCGCGACCAGGTCCAGTTGAACCAGCTTGCCAGCCGCGTTCAGGTTGGTGAGCACGAAGCCCGAGACCGTCTCCCCCGGTGGGATGGGGTTGCGAAAAGCGAACGCGCCAAAGCGCGCAGCGAGCCCGGCCGCGTCAGCTCGCGACGCGCTGCCAGCAAACGCTTCGGCGGCTTCAGACGCGGGGAAGAAGTTTGGGTCCATGCCCGGCGACAACAGGAAATGGTTGCGATCGTCATTGTTTCGGACTTCGACCCACACCGGCTGAATCTTCTTTTTTGCCAGGGGAACGCCATACACATTGGCGCTTTCCTCCGCCGAAAGAACGGCTGCCGATACCTGCAGCGCACCATCGACACGCGTCACCGCGCGGCTGCGGTAATCGCTTGCGGATACATCGGCAGGGTCGGCGGCGCAGCCTGCGAGGCAGCAGGCGAGGATCACGACAGCCAACATGTGTCTCATGCTGCATTTCATTGCGACCTCTCTTCATTCGAGGTTTGGCTGCGCTACGTGATGCAAAGTGATTATAGTGCCGGGCTTTTTGACTGAAGGCCTTGTATCGCCCCGCAAAAGGTAGAAAGGTGAGGTTGGCCGCACGCGCTTGCGGTCCGGTGTCACCGCCGGAAGGCCAGCGCGCGCGATAGTCGGGAAGAGACTCGTACCGGAACAGTCCGGCGCATCCCGCAAGTACCTTCTTAATGTTGAGTGGCTTCCACTTCTCCCATGCGCTGGCGAAGTATGCCTCGCAGGTCTTCGCCGTAGCCCGTCAGCACACCGCCGTCGACGGCGAGCAACTGGCCAGTGATCATGTTCGCCCGTTCGCTGGCCAGGAAGGAGACCGCTTCGCCAATCTCCTCGATCTTGCAGAAACGGCCGAGCGGGACGACGCGCTTGACAATGGCTTCGCGCATCTGCGGCTCTGTGTTTTCTTCCATCATTGGCGTGAGAATGCCGCCGGGACAGACGGCATTCACGTTGATGCGGTGATCCGCCAATTCCCACGCAAGATGCTGGGTCAGCCCTGAGACTGCATGTTTCGAGGCGGTATAGGCAATGCTGCCAAAGAAGGTCATGCGAATGCCTGCAATCGAATCGATATTGACGATCTTCCCACTCTTGTTGGCGATCATGATCGGCAGTACCGCCTGGCAGCAAAAGAGCACGCCCTTGGCGTTCACGCCCATCACACGATCCCACTGCTCTTCGGCGAGATTCTGGAGTAGCACGGGTGGTCCCTCGATGCCTGCGTTATTCACCAGGATGTCGACCGTGCCGAAAGCACGAACCGTCTCCGCGACCATGGCCTCGGCGTCGGCTTTGCTGGAGATGTCGGCGCGAATCGCGATGGCGCGCGTGCCGGTCGGGTCGATGGGTCGATGTTGTTGGCAACGCGCCGGGCATTTTCGAGGTTGAGGTCGACCAGGGCCAGGCGGGCGCCTTCGCGCGCCATGACACGGGCGATGCCCTCTCCCGCACCGCGCCCGCCGCCGGTGACGATTGCGACCTTGTCTTTCAGTTCCATCGGAGTTCTCCATTCACGTGCTGCCCGCGCAGCACCTTTTCGTTGGCCTTGAAATCACCCCGCTCTCTGGCGTGGGAGACCTAGGCGCAGGCGGGTACACCACTTGCGGCGCCGCGCTGCTGCAATTTCTCAAGGATCCCTATCTCATTTCCCTCCACGGGGAATGCACATGGCATATTGCATGCACAAAATCCAGGCTGTCAGCCCTCAAGCAGGCGCCAATACGAGATTACCGTTGGGCCCCGCAGCAAGGCTCGATTTTTATGCGACGGTTCTCTCCATCAACGGACTTTCATGCTCCGATTATGTTGGGCTGATCGCCGAGAGTTTCATTGCACAGCCCCGCTCGGCATGCCTGGCGTGTCATGCGCGGAACGCAGCGTTTGCCACGCGATAAGCGCTTGCTCGAGGTTGAGAAACATTCGCTCCCGTCCCAGAGTTTGGCCGAGTGGCGAATTCTGCACCATCCGCAATACGCCGGGATTGAGGCCCACGAGCCAAAGCGTGACACCTCGTTCGCGGCATTTCTTCTCGCCTTCAATCAACATCTTTAGGGCCGTATATTCCAGATCGAATATCGCGCGCATGTCCAGCGCAACCACTTGTGGTTGCGTCTGCGCGATGTGCGCCAGAATCTTGTTCCCGATATGCCCTGCATTGGCGAAAAATACGCGTCCCTCAGGCCGCAGAAGCAGCAGTCCCGGGAATTCCTCGTCGCCAGGATGCTCGTCGGAAACCGGTCGGAACACGTTTGTACCCGGTTTGCGTCGCAGCACATATACGGGCGGATCAGACACCTGGTGAGCCAGCGCGAAAAGCGACACAACGATGGCAAAGAGAATGCCTTTCAATGTGCCCAGCAGCACAACACCGGCAAGTGCGACGAACGCCCAGATGAACTCCGTGCGCCTCACGTCGAGGATGGCGCGAAAATCGGCGGGCTTGAGAAGGCCGATTGAGTAAAAGATCACCACTGCGGCCAGCGTGGCGTGCGGCATTAGACCGATCAGCGGGGCAAGGAGCAGCATCGTGCCAAGTGTGACGGCCGCTGTCACGAGTTCCGACAACTGCGAACGCGCGCCCACCAGCCGGTTGACCGCGGTCTGGCTGGTCCCTCCGCCGGCCGGCATCGAACCCAGCAGGGCACCCGCCGCATTGCCAAGACCGGTCGCCAGCAACTCCTGGTTCGGCCGCGGGACGGGCTCCCCACTCTGCACGAAGGCGCGCCCGGACGCGATCGTTTCGGTAAAGCTCATCAGCGCGATGCCCGCGGCGGGTGGCAACAGCGAATCGATCAGCGTGAGGTCCGGCATGACGATCGAGGGCAGCCCTCGGGG
Source organism: Cupriavidus sp. 22TCCZM01-5 (assembly GCF_057798915.1). Taxonomy (NCBI): domain Bacteria; kingdom Pseudomonadati; phylum Pseudomonadota; class Betaproteobacteria; order Burkholderiales; family Burkholderiaceae; genus Cupriavidus; species Cupriavidus sp. 22TCCZM01-5. The sequence continues at coordinate 80,067 of NZ_JBYOJR010000016.1, read as the reverse complement.
AATGTCACCGACGATGCCGACTCCGTGCGCCTGCAGGCCAAGCAGGCCCACGCCGCCAATCCCGCACGCCACCGCGATGAGCGGGGCGGGTGACTTGGGAAAGAAATGCTCGAGCGCGACCAGAATCCCGATCGTCACGACGCCTACCGCGACGGTAGTCACCGACGCGTGGGGTATCCCGGTGACGAGTGCCCACAGGTTGTGCCAGAACGAGCCTTTCACCACATGAATGCCGATCAGCTTGGGCAACTGATCGAGTACGATGACGATTGCAATGCCCCCCTTGAAGCCGGTCAGGACCGGGTCCGAGATGAAGTTTGCGACGAACCCGAGTCGCAGCAGCGAAGCGAGGACCAGGATCGCGCCGACCAGCAAGGTCAGCGTAGCCGTCGCCGCAGCCAGTTCCGTTGCCCCCCCGCCAGGGGCTGCCTGACTGAGAGCAGTTGCTGTCAGGATGGCAAGAGTTGCGCTCGTGCTGACGCTGAGCGGCCGTGAACTGCCGAAGAGCGCATAGATCACCATCGGGACAAAGGCTGTATAGAGCCCGACCTGCACGGGAAGCCCGGCAACGGTCGCATAAGCCATCGCCTTTGGAAGGACAACGGCTGCTGCCGTGAGACCGGCGATGACGTCCGGCTTTAGCCATGATTTCTGGTAGTCCTGAACCCATTCCAGAACAGGAACGCGAAACGCGGAACGCCGGCTTGTCGATGAATCATCATTCATGATCGCCTTTCTCCCAGTTCATTGCCTTCTCGGCTATGCCATCTGCAATCGAAGATCGCAACCGGCTTCATTCCGGCGGGTCAAACTCCGCTTTGAGCACCCCATTGCTGATCGCGCGTTTGAACGCAGCATGGTCTGCTTCGTTCTGGTCGGCATACAGGAGTGAGAATGTGGCCATGGCCTCGTCGAACTCATCGCTTTTGCCGAGATATCCTCTGATGACGGATGGATCCCCGGAGCGCGCGTGCGAAAGCGCGAGAGAATGACCGCACCAGTCCGCATAGGCGCCCATTGCAACTTTGCCGAAGGTTTCCACGGCGGGCTTGACCTTGATGTCACGCAATTGGCGAACATAGTAGTCGTACCCTTTCACCCCCTTGGTCCAGCCGAGGAAGCTGTCGCCAGCCGGCTGCATGAGGTGGTGACCGATGACCACGCGCTGCCCGTGATTGTCATAGATGCTCGCCCCCGCGTATGCTTCCAGCACCGAGGCGCGTGCCTCCTTGAGCTGCAGAAAGAGTGGATCCCCGGCGCCGTCCATCAACAGGACCACCCAGCACCGCGTACCAACGCTTCCCACCCCCACTACCTTGATCGCGGCGTCCACCACTTCGTAGTGATCGAGGAGCACGCGCCGCTCTGGCGCCAGGCTGTTCCGGTACGCGTCAAACACTTTCCTCGTCGCCGCCTCTACGGCCCCAGGTTGTGTTCCCTGTGGATGGAAAATCGCGGGACGCTCGTCCCGAATGACTGCCGATTCGCCGGTGCCAACAGTGAGCTTCGGGAACAGGTGCTCGGCCATGCTGCTTGCGCGCCCCTTTTGGACGCTCCTGATGGCACGGCGGCGCTTCGCCGGATCCGTGATCGATGTGATCAATGCCTCCGCCTCGATCGCGTGATACCAAAGATCGAGTGATCTCATTTCGCTGAAGGTTGTCATGTGCTCGCGATACGAGCGCACGCAGTTGAGCGCTGCCTCTCGCGCCGTGGAATCGCTCAGTCCGTTGTCGCGGCACGCGATCACAAAACTGGTAGCAAGACGCTTTAGATCCCACTCCCACGGTGCGGGCAAGGTCTCATCGAGATCGTTGATCGCGAAGATGATGCGGCGTTCAGCGGTTGCGAAGCCCCCAAAATTAAGCAAGTGGGCATCGCCACAGCACTGCACCCGTATGCCGGGGCTCGGCAGCGAGGCGAGATCATTCGCCATGTTTAGCGCAGCGCCTCGGTAAAAGGTGAACGGCGACTGAACCATGCGCCCGTGTCGAAGCGGAATCAGTTCCGGCAGGCGGCGCTTTTCGGCCTGCTGGACTAGGCGGACGGGATCGGGACGGTCGGAAGCATGCTTCCACGTTCCGTGCAATTCGCGCGGACACCTTTCCCGGAGGCTTCTTCCCATCGCGCGCCGCTCCGCACGCGAGCTCAATGGCGTCCCAGCCACTGCAAATCCTTTCGGTGTACCGCCCCTGCTCAACGGGACCGTGGGTGTACCGCCCCTGCTCAACGGGACCGTGCCCATGACCGGCTCCCAGCGTATACCCCCCGCACAACACCAGCACAGGCACGCGACCAAGGCCCGAACTCGCTGCAGGTCAGGCGCCCAAATGAGCGAACGACCATATTCGGCATTTCAAAAAGCGGGCGTTCTCGGTATTGCATGCTTCACTTGCATGAGAAATTGGACCAAAGCTCCTGAGGAATGCTTGTGGAACTATTAAAGCAGCCTGGTACCGCGGACGGACAAGAGATTGACATGCTAAATGCAGTACCGATCAGCAGTAACCGCCCTCTCCCGCCGCCAAGAATGAGTATTAAACGACGCCCGACGATGCCCAACTTTCGTCATATGACGGTTACTGGGCCGTCAGTGGCATGGTTGAACACAGGAGCGTACTATTACCCGGCGGCCGCCTGCCCGATGCTTTGATGGGCGCAGTCGGGGCAGGTGCCTGAATCCCGCCCATCTCGCGAGGTGCCCTATGAGCAAGACCCTACTGTCGAGGCTGATTGTTACTGCCGCTGCCATAGTGGCAGCGCCGATGGTTTTTGCACAACAAAAGCCGGTTGACCCGTACACACAGGGCGCCAAGACCGGAAAGCCGGATCCATACACGGACGGCGCCAAGGCGGGCAAGTTCGATCCCTATACTGATGGCGCCAAAACTTCCACGCGAACTGATCTCGCACCGAGTAAGCCCGACCCGTACACCGACGGCGCAAAGACCGGCAAGCCCGACCCGTACACCGACGGCGCAAAGACCGGCAAGCCCGACCCGTACACCGACGGCACAAAGACCGGCAAGCCAGATCCGTACACCGACGGTGCAAACAAACAGTAACCGAAGCCTGCGGGGCTAGCGTCGCGACCACGCCTACCGCCGGCTGAGTCAAAACGCCAGAAGCCCGGCATGACAACTTGTGTCGTGCCGGGCAATATTTGGGTTCACCGCCGAACTCCGCTGTTCTGCTCGGCAACAGGCAAGAGTTCAGATTGAACGACATGGCCAGACTTCGCATGATTCGAAGCTGGCACCCCGCGCGACCGGAGCCCTCTTCGCAAGATCGCCAGGCGCCTCCGCATCGACCGCAACCCCGTCCGGGGAAACCTTCTGCCTTTCTGCTGCGCATACCTTGAGCGCCATCCCCGCGACCGATATCCCTGGCCGCAGGCACGCCTCGATTAGTTGGCGCTGCCATTGCACTGTCTCGCCACGTTAAGGGGGAACCACCCTCATGGAGAAACTACGGCCACCCTCCGACGTTGCGCCGCTACGAACATGACCAGGCCGAGCAACTGCAACCCTGCCATGCAGATCGCCATCTTGACGGTGGAGTCCAGTAGCGGGACCAGCAGCGCCGACAAGAGGAAATTGCCGAACTGCTGCGTCGCGACATATCCACTGGATGCCAGCCCGCGCCGTTCGGGAAAGCAATCCAGCGCCAGCAGTTGCAGGCTCGGCTGCGTCATGGTCATGCCGGTGGCAAAGAGCGGCAGTGCCACCAAGGCCCAAGGCATGGCTGGGGCGTGGGCGGCGCAGACGGCGATGTTGAACGTGCCGGCCAGCAGCATGACGGCATGCCCGAGCAGCACGCTGCGCTCGGGGCTGATCCGCCCCGCGATACGGTGCGAAACCAGCGAGCCAGCCAGGATGCCGGCTACGATCGGAAGGAATAGCCAGCCGAACGATTGCGCGCCAAGGCCGAGATACTGGTTCACAAAGCGGGGGGCGGTAAAGACATAGACATAGATGGCGACGTTGACGCCAGCATTGGCGAGCGCCAGCGCGATGAAACGGCCATGCGCCAGCATGGCCCCATAGGCGCGTGCCAAGAATACGGGGTGAAGGGCCTGCCGGCGCGCGGGCGGCAAGGTCTCTGGCACCCATAGCCAGCAGGCGGCAAGCAACGAGGCCGACACCACAGCCAGAAAGACGAAAATGCTGCGCCATCCGGTCCAAAGCAATAGCCAGCCGCCGCAGACGGGTGCCAGGGCCGGACCCAGGGCGAAGATCATCGCCACAATGGCCATGACCTTCTGGGCCTGCATGCCGTCGAACACGTCCCGGACCAAGGCCCTGCCGACGATCACGCCGATACCAGCGCTGACCCCCTGCAACGCCCGCCCCGCGTGAAGCATGCCAATTCCGGAAGCACCCGCGCAAACCAGCGAGCCGACGGTGAATAGCGCGCAGCCGAGCAGAATCATCCACCGTCGGCCTATTGCGTCAGAGATGGCACCGTGCCACGGAATCATCAGCGCGAACGGCAGCAGATACGCGGTCAGCGAATCCTGGACCTGCGCAGTCGTTGCATGCAAGTCGCTGCCCATGACGGCAAATGCTGGCAGGTAGCTCGCGATGGCGAATTGCCCGAGCATCGACAGGCCGGCCGTGAGGGTTGCCATGGCCGCGACACCGGGCAGGCGCGCCGTATGCGGTGCTACGCCTGATGCCGGCACGGCTGATGTCCCCGTCGGGACGCTAGTTGGGGGCATGTCGGTATCAGGTGCCCTGGACATCCTTGTCATGGTGGCGATCTGCAATCAGGAATGCGGTCACTGGAAGTCCCTAGTTGCCCCAGCCATCATTGGACTTGCTCGCGCAGCAGCTTCTTGTTGATCTTGCCGACACTCGTCTTCGGAATCTCCGACACAAACGCAATGCGATCCTGTTCCGGCACTGCATACTTACTGATCCGGTTCGCGTCGACATGCCGCAACAGGCGTTCGCGGATCGCCTCGGCCACAACCCGGGCATCCGGCCTGGCGACGACGAACGCCATGGGCCTCTCCCCCCATTTTTCGTCACGCACGCCGATTACCGCGCACTCCTGCACCCCTGGCACTTCGGCGATCAGCCCCTCGACCTCGATCGACGACACCCATTCGCCGCCGGTTTTGATCACGTCCTTGATGCGATCGACGATCTGGATGAATCCGTCTGGCGTCACCACGGCGATGTCCTGCGTATGCAGGTAGCCACCAGCCCAGAGTTCCTCGGACGCTTCGGGCTTGTTGAAGTAGCTCTTCGTCAGATATGGGGCACGCAGTATGATCTCGCCCTGCGTCCTGCCATCGCGCGGCACGTCGCACATCTCGCTGTCGACCACACGGAAGTCGACCATCGTCACCGGACGGCCGGTCGAGCAGCGCATCCTGGCGGACCTGGGGTCCATGGGATCGACACCCGGCGGAAGCTGGGCCAGCGAAACGATCGGACCCGTTTCCGACATGCCATAGCCGGCAAACACGTCGACGCCGTTTTCCAGGGCAGCTTCGCACAGTGCCTGCGAAAGCGCCGACCCGCCGATGATGATCTTCCAGCCGCTCAAATCGTGCCGACCATTCTGCGATGCCTGCAGCAGCATTTGCAGAATGGTCGGGACACAATGCGAAAACGTAACGTTCTCTTCGTGGTGCAGCTTCAGCAGCACTTCCGGCGCATAGCGGCCCGGAAGCACCGTCTTCAACCCCAACATGACAGCGATATACGGCATGCCCCACGCCAGCACGTGGAACATTGGCGTGATCGGCATGTAGACATCTTCGCGATGCAGCCGCTGGCCTTCGCGCGGCGCGCACAGGTTCATCGCCGTGGTGATCGTGTGCAAGACGATGTCGCGGTGGCTGTAGCTCACGCCCTTGGGGTCGCCCGTGGTTCCTGTCGTGTAGAAGGTTGCGGCCTTCGTGTTCTCGTCGAACTCCGGGAAGCTGAAGTCGGGCGATGCGCGGTCCAGCAGCGCCTCATACTCGCCGGCGACCGGAAGGCCGGACGGCGCGACATCCTGCCCGTCCGCCAGCAGGACAACATGCCGCAGATGCCTGAGTTCGCCGCGGATTTCCTCCAGAACCGGAATGAATTCGGCATGGGCCAGCACGACCTCCGCGCCGGAATCGTTCAACGTATAGAGAATCTGCTGGGGCGACAGGCGCACGTTCACAGTGAACAGCGTCGCGCCCATCATCGGGATGGCGAAGTAGCTCTCGAGATAGCGATGGCTGTCCCAGTCCATCACGGCCACCGTCGTGCCGTGGCGGACGTCAAGGATGTCAAGGGCGGACGCCAGCCGGCCGATGCGTTGGCGGAAGTCGCGGAAGCGGTAGCGCATTACGCCGCGGTAGGTGATCTCCTGCTCGCCGTAGAGGCTCAGCGCGTTGACCAGCAACTGCTTCACGAGAAGAGGATATGCGTAGGCCGACGGCGTCGGCAGGATGAGGTTATCTTGCATGCTGCGTGTATCGGTAGTGCGCGCGGATAATGTGTGTTCGATGGAATCCGTCAGGAACTTCCGCTCCTGCGGAGTTGGACCTCTTCCAGGGTGCGGGTCTTCTGCTCGTCGCTCATGCGGCTCCACAGGCCGATCTCGTGCACCGTGCGCCGGCAGCCCTGGCAGTACTGGCGCAAGGCATCCATCCGGCAAAGATTGATGCACGGATCCGGGGCTGCGCCGCCGTGGGTCGTGGCCTGGCCGTTGCTCATATCACCGCACCGCCGTTGGGACTGATGACCTGGCCCACGAGGTAATGGTCGTCCGACGCCAGGTAGACCGCCAGCGAGGCGTATTCAGACGGCTCCCCCAGCCGCCCCAGCGGCGACAACTGGAACAGGCTGTTTCGCTCCCCTTCACTGGCATTGGCGATATAGGCCTGGAAGGGCGGCGTCATCACCCCGCCGCAGGCAATGGCATTGACGTAGATGTTGGCGCCCGCCACGTCCATGGCGGTGGTCTTGGTCAGGCTGATGACGCCCGCCTTGGTGGCCGAATAGCCGGGGCTGTGCGTGCTGAGCGTACTCATCCCGGCAATCGAGGCAATGTTGATGATCTTGCCGCTGCGGCGCGGCTCCATCTGGCGCAGCGCGGCGCGGGTGCAATAGAACACGCCGTGCATGTTCACTCCCCACCATCTGAGCCAGTCGTCGTCGGTCAGCGACGACACGATGCCCAGCGATTGGCGCGGCATGGGCGTGGTGAGGTAGGCATAGAGCTTGTTGCGGCGCTCGGTGTCCTTCTGGGCCGCTGGGACGATACCGGCGTTGTTGACCAGGATGTCCACCGCGCCGAAGCGCTCGGCGGCCTGCGCGAACATGGCGTCGACGGCAGCCACATCCGACACATCGCAGCGCAGCGCGAGGCAAGGCACGCCTTCGGCTTCGACCGCTGCACGGGTGTGCTCCAGCGTTTCCGTGTTGATGTCGCACAGGATCAGGCGTGCGCCCTCGCGGCCCATAGCCTGCGCGACGGCACTGCCCAGGCCCTGTCCGGCCCCCGTGACGAGGGCCACTTTGCCTTGCAGTTTTTTCATGGATTCACTCCGATCTGTAACTGGGGAAGAACTAGGCGCAGACGGGTACGCCACCCGCCGCGCCGCGCTGCTGCCGAGCGATGGACACCGCCGCCAGCGCAAAGAAGATGATCGATGCAATGCCCAGGATGTCGGACGCCAGCACCACGTGCGAGAGCGGATTGGCAACGCCCTGGGCCTTCATCACGTCCACGGCGCGCCCTGCCGCGACGTTGCCGATGGACAGGGCAAAGACGTTGACGCTCAGCATGTTGAAGGCACTGACCGTGGAGCGCATCTGCGGCGGCGTCAGGTTCACGATGCCGCCGTTGCCCGCCCCGTACAGGGCCAGCGGCAGGAAAAAGCCTGCGCACATGCCGGTGTAGAACACCCACGAACCCGGTTCGGCAAAACGGTAGGCAATCATGGGCACCGCGCATACGGCAATGAACAGCACGACCACGGCGGCGTGCTTGCCAGGCAGCCGCTGCGCCATGCGATCCCCCAGCACGCCGCCCACCACCGAGCCCGCCGCGCCAAACACCAGTTGCAGCATGCCGATGCGCGAGGCAATGGCGGCGGCGTCCATGCCGCGCTCGTTCACCAGCCATAGCTGCGTGAAAGTCAGGCCGACGAAGAAGAAGTGAAAGAGGGCAAAGCCGGCAATCATCAGCAACAGCGCAGGGCTGCGGCGCAGCAGGCCCAGCGTGTCGCGCACCTGCTGCATGAACGGGGCACCACGCTCGTGCACCGGCAGTTGGCCCCGGTCGTCCTTAAGGCCGGCCAGCAGCACGGCGATGGCGATGCCCACGCCACCCAGGGCGTAAAAGGTGGCGCGCCAGCCATGTACCGCGCCAAAGGTGCCGGCCAGCAGAAAGCTGACGCCGATGCCCAGCGGAATGCCCATGAAGAAGATGCCCATCGCCGTGCCACGCCGCTCCTGCACGAACAACTCGGCCAGCAGCGACACCGTGGACGGCACCAGCGCGGCCTCGCCAATGGCAACGAAGAAGCGCGCCACCGCCATCTGCTCGAAGCTCTGGGCATGACCCGAAGCCCAGGTGCACAGGCTCCAGACAAAGACGCCACCGGCCAGAATCCGCGTGCGGCTGAAGCGGTCGGCCATGGAGCCGAGAAACACGACCGAGCACGCATAGCTCAGCACCCACACTGCCCCGACGAGGAAGCCGTATTGGGCGTTGCTGAGATGCAGGTCCGCGATGATCTGGGGCGAAAAGCCCAGCAGCATGTTGCGGTCAACCATGGCCAGAACGTGGATGACCAGCAAGCTGGCCAGCACGGCGGAGGGGCTCTTCTTCCAGAACATCTTTGTCTCCTATCTTGAGTGCTTCTGGCCTCTATCTGGTACGGACCAGTTATTTGCTACGTTTTGAATATCGTCTATGCCCCTCTCCCGGAAGGAGAGGGGCAAGCTCAGGCGGCCTGACGCAGCGGCACGCCACGCTGCGCTGGCTTGCGGTTAGGCACCATGCCAAGCCGATCCAGCGTCTCTTCCGTGGTCTTCCAGAAGGTGCCAGTCTGGTAGATGCGATGCGCATCCTCGCCGGTGGCGACTTCGCGGTTCAGTTCGCGGGCCATCCGGACCATCCTTTCCACCTGCTGGACCGACGTGGCGCGCTCGCCGTCTGGCCCCAACAGGGTGTCCTCGATGCCGACGCGCACATGCAGGCCCAGCGCGATCGCCATGGCGCTCATCGGAAACACGTTTCGATTGAGCGTTTCGATCGTCAGCACGGCACCGTCCGGCGTGCGGCGCACGAACTCGAGCATGTCGGCCGGATGCAGCCCGGCAGCGCCGCCGCCGATAGCGACGTAGTTCAGGATCAGCGGTCCCCGGTAGACGCCGGCGCGGATCAGTCGCTCGACCGTTTCCAGGCCTGTCAGGTTGCCCAGCATGAAATGCGGCTGGATGCCGTTCGCGACCAGTCGCCTGATGTGCTCGACATGCCATGACGGGTTGGAGGGCACGATCATGTCGCGATACGCTGCCTGGACGGCCGGGTTCATCAGGGAAGTCCCCGCGACGTCGGCCTCGGTCATCAACTCCATGATGTTCATCTGGGCGGTGTTGATGGCGACCGTGACCTGGTCCGGCCTGGGCTGCAATTCGGCCAGCATGTGGCGGGTATCGTCGGCCAGCCACTTGGCGGCCTGGCCTTCGTCTTCCGGCGCGAACGAGATCGACCCGCCCACCTGCAGCACCATCTTGGGCACGGCTTCGCGCAGGCGCGCCAGCATCTCGTTGAACATGGACAGCCGCTTGCTGCCCTTGCCGTCGGCCTCGCGCACATGCACATGGAGCACGGTGGCGCCGGCGTTGTAGCAGTCGACAGCCTTCTGGACCTGCTCGTCCATGGTCACCGGAATGTCGTCCGAATCGCCGGGCAGCCACTGCGGCCCAAACGGGGCGACCTGGATAACCAGCTTTTCCTGGTTCTCGGGCAGGAGGGAATCGTCTAGAAAATGCATGTCTGTCTCACTGGATTGTGTGTAGCGCGAATCGTGTTCAGGCGGCGGCGCGCTCAGCCGACACCTGTTCCTGCTGCAGTGCTGCGAGTTCTTCCAGCAGGATCGGCGCGCCCAGGCTGCTGGTATGGATGCCGAGCACGCTGACGGCCTGCAGCACCGCGGCGACCTCTTCCTTGGTAGCGCCCAGTTCGAGCGCCTTGCGGATGTGGCGGCGCGTGCCCGGGGCGTACATGTGGGTGCATGACGCATCGACCGCGATGGCGATGAGTTCGTAGACCTTGGGATCGAGCACGCCGGAGAGGACCGGGTGCATGCCCATCGCCATGAATTTCTCGATCCATGCCGGGTCCAGCTCGGCGATGGGGTCCCAGGCTGGATTCCAATTCCCGGTTGCCCGCAACTGATCACACAGAGGTGTGGCGCTGGGGCGGCTCTGGCTGCTCATGTTGGTTTCCCTCCACGGATTAGGTTGACTTCAGGCGCTGACGGTAGCGCCGACGTTGAAAAGTATCGACTATCAACTGAAGTTGATTTGATTAAACACGACATACGTTTTAGAATTCACGACACTCAGGGAAAACGCCATGCTCTACCAGCTACGAAGCGCCAGCCTCACCAATTACGTCGATGTAGCCCGATCGCTGGGCCTGGAGCCGTTGGCGTTCCTGCGAGCCGCCCGCATCAGCCTGGCCGCGCTGGTCGATCCCGATATGCGGATTTCCGCGGCAGCCGTGTCCCGGCTGCTCGAGGTGTCCGCACAGGCGGCAGGCGTGGAGGATTTCGGGCTGCGCATGGCCGAGACGCGGGAACTCGCCAACCTCGGTCCCCTGGCGTTCGTCATGCGGGAGGAGCCGACGCTGCGACGTGCGCTGGAATCCATGGTCCGGTACCTGCGCCTGCAGAACGAGGCCATTGTCATGCGTATCGACGCGGCGGACGGCCTGGTGACCGTCCGGCAGGAAGCCCTGGCCGGGCTCCCCGGCTCGCTGAGGCAGTCCTCGGAGTTGGTGGTCGGTGTTTTGTATCGCCTGCTCGCGCTGTTCCTCGGTCCCCGGTGGAAGCCGCGCAATATCTGTTTCACCCATTCCGCACCTACCAGTACCGCGACGCACCTGCGCGTTTTCAAGATGCCGGTGCTGTTCAACCAGGAGTTCGACGGCATCATCTGCGACGCGTCCGATCTCGACGCCCCGCTGCCTTCCTACGATCCCGCCATCGCCCGTCAGGTGCGGCAGTATCTCGACGCGATGCTTGCCCGGTCCGAAGACAGCATGGCGGAGAAGGTGCGACGGCTGGTCATCGCATTGCTGCCGTCGGGCGCGTGCTCGATCGACCGCGTGGCGGAGCACCTCGGCATGGATGCGAGGACTGTGCAACGTCGCCTCGCGAGCCAGGGCGAGAGCTACTCGGGGCTGCTGAACGCGATCCGGAGGGATCTCGCCGGGCGCTATATCGAGAATCTCGAACGTCCCCTGTCGGAAGTGGCTGCCCTCCTCGGCTTTGCGTCGCTGAGCGCGTTCTCGCACTGGTTCGCCGTCCAGTTCGGGTGCAGTGTTTCGCGTTGGCGGGCCGGGGATGCGAGTGCGGAGCAGGCGGACACATGAGAGAGCCTTGAAACGGGCCAGCTACCCAAATGCGTCGCCACTCCGCCCGATGCTCGCGTACGGTCAGACCACCCCGAACGCCTGGCCATCGTCGACAGCGAGCGTCGACCCCGTGATGTACTCGGCTGCGGGCGAGCACAGCAAGAGCAGCGCGCCATCGAGCGCATCGGGCGTGCCAACGCGCTGGCGGGGCAACGCTTCCACGATCCTTGTCCCAGCCGGGGAGCGCAGCACGGCTCGGTTGATATCGGTCTCGATGTAGCCGGGATTGATCGCGTTGACGTTGATCCCGTGAGGCGCCCACTCGTGCGCCATGCTCCGCGTCAGGTGCTCCAGCGCCGCCTTGCTGGCGCCATAGAGGCCCAGGCCGCGTGGATGCGAGCGCGCGGCGAGGGAACAGATATTGACGATGCTGCCGCCACGGTTCGCGCGAATCAGGCGCCTGGCGAAGGCCGTAGCCGTGAACAGCGCTGCCTTCGTATTGACGCCGAAGATCTGGTCGAACGCGTCTTCGGAGACGTCGAGGAGGGGCGCGCGCCCGCTCACCCCGGCATTGTTGACCAGCACCCGAAGGGGCGCCATGCCGGCCTCGATCGCGTCGAGCGCGCAGGCAAGCGCTTCGCTGTCGGTGATGTCCACGGCATGGCACTGCGCGATGCCTCCCTGGCCGGCGATAAGGTCGGCGGTTTCCCGCAGCGCACCCTCCCGCCGTCCAAGCAGCGCCACCTGTGCGCCAGCCGCTGCAAGCGTGCAGGCGGCCTGACGGCCCAGGCCGGAGCCGGCGCCGGTCACGACGGCCGTGGTGCCGTCGAGTCCGAACCGACGGGAGAGGAAGTTTGTATCGGGACCGTAGTTCATATGGGCAATGTCCTTCTCTGGATTCATGCGAATGGTTACTCTGGGGACACCGCACGCGATCGTGCAGCGCGTTCAGTGAGGATCGGCGCCTATCCGGCGAAACTCGACAGGTCACGCGGCGCAATACCGTGCTTGCGGCAATGCGAGAGATAGCGGTCCATCGCGGTACGCCAGTTCTCCACGGCGATGAGCTTGCCGCTATCGTCGAGGTAGAGCAGTTCGCCCACCACGATGTTGAAGGTGATCACGGCTTCATCGGACAGCGCCACAGGGGTGTGGCGCGTGGAAGCCGTCTCGTACACAACGCCGCCGGCACTGGCTGTCCAGTCATGCTCCAGGTACTTCCACCGCCCTTGCACCGTGTAGACGATGACGGTGCCGGTGTGATGGTGCATGGACAGCCTTGCCCCGCCTGGCAGCTTCAGAAGGCTGACGGTTTCGCCGCGCACCGGGTCGATCTTGAAGTACTTGATCATGACCTCGTCGGAATACGGAGCATAGGGAATCCACGGGGACTCGTCCGCGTTCAGACAGCCAGTGTCAATCATTTCAAATTGCATGATTCATCCGTTGGTAAAGCGCCGGCTTGACGTCGGCCGGGAAGTGGGGGGTGGGGGGTGGGCTGGCCTGGACCTTGGCGCGGGGGCGATTCAGTCCAGGGTGACGTTCGCGGCGCGCGCAATGCGCCGCCATTGCTCGATGTCGCCGCCGATCGTCTGCGCGAAATCGGCGGATGACTTCAACGGTGGCGCGGCCATGTTCCAGCGCAAGAACGTGGGCACTACCGAGGGCGACGCCAGGACGCGATTGACCTCGTCATGCAGGCGCTGGACGATGGCTTGCGGCGTGCCAGCCGGTACGAATACGCCATACCAGCCGTCCGGCCCCAGGTTGAACCCCTGCTCCTGCATGGTCGGCAAGGCCGGCAGCGCTGGCACGCGGTGAGACCCGGTAATGCCGATCGGCGCCAGCCTGCCCGTCTTTATCAGCGGAAGCGCAGAGGCCGCGTCCACGAATGCCATCGGCAGGATGCCGCCCTGCAGGTCGGTCAGCACTTGTCCCGTCGTCCGGTACGGCACATGCGTGATCGACAGTCCCTCGGCGGCACACAGCGCTTCCATCGACAGGTGCCCCGTCGAGCCGGTGCCCCACGTGCCGTAGGTCAGCTTGCCGGGACGCCCCCGCACGAACTGCACGAAGCCCCGCACGTCCCGCACAGGCACGTCCGCGGTGACGACGAGCAACACCCCGCCGGCCCCGACCTGCGCGACCGGCACCAGGTCGCGCTGCGCCTGGTAGGGAAGGCGCGGCTGAACGGCTGCGTTGACCGCGATGGCCGACGCATTGCTGAAAAGCACGGTGTAGCCGTCGGGCGCGGCCTTCGCCACCTGGTCGTTGCCGATGATGCCGTTCGCGCCCGGACGATTGTCGTAAACCAATGTCTGCTTCAGTTCCTGCGCGAGACGCGCGCCGATGACGCGGGCGAAGATGTCTGTCCCGCTGCCGGCGCCGGCGGGGATGACCATGCGGATCGGTCGCGCTGCCGGCCAGGCATCTTCGTTCGTGGCAGCCGCGGCGGGCTGGGCGTTCGTGAAACAGGCGCCTGCCGCAAGCAGCCAGCCGGCACCGAGACGCAAAATGGTTCGCATCCGGTATTCCTCCATGACGATGGCACTGCCTTTCCTCCAGTGCGGAGGTGAAGTGCCTTGTGGCACCGATTCGAGGTTGCAGTAGCCTGGGCCACGCAACGCTGTAGATCGCCGTCTCAGTCCGGATAGAGGTTCGCCTTCAGTTCGACGCCCGGCAGCCGGATTCCGTCCGGCCGACCGCTCGCCGTGCGCCCCTGGAACTCGGTGGTCATGTAGTCGGGCAGCGCCGGCCCGTCCTCGCTTGCCAGCCAAAGCCGCAGCAGGTGCCGGCGCTGCTCCGCTTCCGGCCAGTCCTGGTAGGCGGTGCGCGAATGGAGCGTGGTGTGATTGAGCAGGAATTGCATGTCGCCTGGACGGAATTCCATGTCGAGGCGAATGTCGTCTCGCTCCGCGAGCGACTGCACCAGCTTCAGGGCCTCGCGCTGTGCAGCCGTCATCGGGATCACCCCGGGCAATGTCTGCGCCTTCTCGATCGCCCCTGCGATAAACACGGCAATCATGCGGCCGCCGCATTCGCGGAAGAGCGGGATGCTGAAGAAAGCCTGCTGCCCGGGGCGTGCCTCGCCCCATCGGGTAAAGGCGTAAGGCCGGGTCAATTCGACCGCCAGGTCGGGCCGGCACCGCACGGCCTCGTTCCATACCGTCGTGGAGCTTGCGATGCGTGACAGTCCTCCCTCGCGCGCGCCGCGTATGCACATCAGTCCGACAATGTCGGCCCCGTCCGTGTGAAAACGCAACTCCGCCGGCGTCTGGTAGCCGCGCGTGGTGGGGTCGGAGTAGTCGAGCCCGAGATTCGCCACATGGCCCAGCACATGGCCTTTGGCATTCTGCGAGACCGCTTCGCCAAAATGCGCCCCGATGCCGCGGAACGCGCAGGCTTGCTGCGCCAGCGTCATGGTGGACGGGTCCAGCCCGCGCAGCAGCGCGAAGCCGCGACCGTGCTTGATGTCTTCGCCGATGGCAGCCAGCCGGGTACCCAGCGACGGCAGCGGGAAGTCTTCGGCGCGCATCGACACCAGGTCGACACCGGCGGCGATGGCGGCATCCACGGCGTGCCGGATCTCGGCCATGTCACGGCCGTCGAGATGATGGATCCAGTCGGTGCGCTGGCGCATATCGCGTCCGTACCAGGCCTGGCTGGTGTCGTATCGGGCAAGCCCGGACTCGCACTCGGGGGGCGTCATCGTCATTGTCATGCCTGTCTCCTCGGGAAACTTCGGGATTTCAGTGTGTGAGATCGGTGCGCACGGCAGAAAGGTCGAAGATCGGTGGCCGGGGGTGGCGCTGCCATTCGCGCATGTCCTCGTAGCGGTCCATGAACGACGGAGGCAAGCGGGGGATGAGGCCGGTATCGAGCCAGAGGCGCAAGAGATAACGCCGCCGCGCCGGCTCGGGCCAGTCCTCATAATCGGCCCGCGCATGCAGGACCGTGTAGTTGGAGAGGAACTGCATGTCGCCGCGCTGCATCATCATGGACAACTGCAATGCCTCCTCATTGCACATTGCATCGATGAGTTCCAGCAACTCGCGCTGCGATACGGTCAGGGCCGGCACGCCCGGCAGCCGTTGCGCAGACTCGATGTACCCGCGGTTGTAGCGGCAGAACAGGCGCCCATCCAGCCTGGTGAACAGCGGCCCCACATAGCAGGGCGGCTTGCCAGCGGGTGCTTCGCCGCGCCGGTCGATGTGGAAGTCGGCGTAGGCGACCGGCATCAGGTCGGGGCGGCGACGCAGTAGTTCGTTGTGGAGGGTGGTCGAACTGACGATGCGGGACTCGCCGCCTTGCCGCGCAGGATTCACGCAGAGCAGGCCTACCACGTCCATCGCATCGTTGTGGAATGGCAGCGTCAGCCGCGTCTGGTAGCCGCGGGCCCGGGGGTCGGTGCGGTAGTCGACGCCAAGGTCGGTCACGTGGCCGAGCAGGTCACCTTGGGCATTCTGCGCAGCGCCACGCCCCAGATGCATGCCGATGCCCCAGTAGGCGAGCGCGGCATCCTGCAGCGAGCAGGCGTCCATCTGGAAGCCGCGCAGCAGCACGAAGCTCGCTCCGTTGACGAGCGTGTCGCGCAGCGCGAGCAACCGTGCCGACAGGGGGCCGAGATCGAAGTCCTCGGCGCGCAGGCCGGGAATGGCCAGGCCACGCGTGCGTGCGCGCCGCACGGCAGCCGACAGGGCTGCGTTGTCCTGCTCGTCGAGTTCAACCATCCAGTCGCGGCGCTGCCGCATGTCGGCGCCAGTCCAGGCGCTGGGGTGGCGATACGGCTCGAAGATTTCTGAGGTGTCGGTCATCGTTGGCATGGGCGTGGCGTAGTGATGACCTGAAGCTTAGGGACCCAGAGTAGCCCCAGATTGACATAAGCGGACACTTGATTAGCATTACCGGACATATCGGGTAAACGCCAAAAGTCCTATTTGATCGCCATGACACCACTCGTTCGCAGTGCCAGCCTGACCAACTACGCCGCCGTGGCGCGGGCAGCCGGCCTCGATCCGGCTGCGATGCTGCGGGCGGCGGGGCTGGCCTTGGCCTGCCTCGACGACCCGGACCTGAAGATCTCGGCCCTGGCGACGGGGCGGCTGCTGGAGGCGTCGGCTCGACAGTCCGGATGGGAGGATTTCGGCTTGCGCATGGCCGAGTCCCGACAGTTCCAGGTACTGGGGCCGCTGGCACTGGTGGTACGCGAGCAGGCCACGCTGAAGCAGGCGATCGACGCGCTGATGCGCTACATGCGCCTGCACAACGAGACGCTGCACGTCTGGCTGGAAGAGGATGCGAAGTTCGCGACTATCCATCTCGGCTACCTCGGGCGGGAGGCACAGGTCAGGCAGCCGATGGAACTGTCGATGGGCATGCTCTATCGCCTGCTGAAGCAGGCGTTGCCCGATGCCTGGGAGGCCCAAAGAGTCTGCTTCATGCATGATCCGCCTGCCGACATGCGCACGGCCCGGTGCTTCTTCGCGCACCGCGTTTCCTATCGTGAGCCGTTCAACGGCATCGTCTGCCGGAATGGCGACATGGCGCTGCCGCTATCCAGCTATGCGCGCCTGGATCGATATGTGCAGCAGTACGTGGAATCCGTCGAGGCCGACGGAACGCACTCGATGTCGGACAAGGTTCGTCATCTTGTGCTCACGCTGCTGCCCGCCGCCACCTGTTCGCTCATGGCCATCGCCGGGCATCTCGGCGTCGACGAGCGCACGATCCGCCGCCACCTGAGCAGGGAGGGAAAGACCTACCAGGAGCTACTGGACGAGGTACGTAGGGAACTTGCCGTGCGCTACTTGAACGGGGCGCCGCGCAAGCAAGCGGATATTGCCTTATTGCTTGGCTTCACCTGTCCGACGACTTTCTCGCGCTGGTTCCGCACTCATTTCGGCGAGACGGCTGGTGAGTGGGTACAGTCGCGTATCGTGCGAAAGTCTGGGGCGACCTACTGAGCCTCTGCGAACTGTGCGTCGCGCTTCTCGGCATCCGCAGTCTGCCGAACTTCGGTCGTTTACATCGCGATGTACGAACGGCCGAAATGGGTCCCGGTCAGGAGGCGGTGGGAGCTTCGCAGAGAGCACCGACTGTAACCAGGCCGATTGCGGCCACATGCTGAGCCGTGCGCGAATGACAGGCGGGTCGTGAACAGCTCTTCGGACCGACGGAATAAACGTCGAACGGCGGTGCGCACGGTAGGCCCACGTCGCAGCACACCAAGCCCATCCCCCGACGCTGCACGGCCCCCGGCTTCCCTGGCCAAGAGATCGAGCATAGAGACACCAATTCTATATATCCGGCGTTGCCTTCTTATCACGATAACGCAGCAGCAATGCGCACCACAGGCAGAATTTCACGTGCTCCACAACTCGGCGATACCACCCTAAAATCCGGAATCCTGTCCGAACAAGCGAACACCTCTGGAGACTACATGCCTACCCCCCGACTGCACAGCCGAGTCAAATCGCTGGCCAGGCTGACCGCACTAGCCATGCTAATGATCTCGGTCGGCCCCCAAGCCACATTCGCGGCGGGTGGCGCTGACCACGATGCCTTTTTCTGGCTAGGGGAGATCAACAAGGCGTCGACGGTCATCAATACAGACGAAGGATTGCTGGATCGCTCGCTGGCGCCGCGCGTGGCGGGCGGCATTGCCACGGTGCTGGCCAATGGCGACAAGCCCGGCGGCCAGCGACCGTCGACGGTGATTACTTTCGAGCCACTGATGATTCAGGCGGCAGGTCAGGAAGTCACGCTGATCCATGCCGGCCGCTCGAGCCAGGACATGCTTGCCACGGTGCGCGCGGCGATGTTGCGCGAGGAAGTCTTGTCGCTGGCCGACCAGCTCAACAAGACCTCCGCCACCATCGTCAAGCTGGCGCGGCAGCATGCCGAAACCATCGTGCCGAACTACACGAACGGCGTTGCTGCACAGCCCAACAGTTATGGCCACTATCTGCTCGGCATTAATGCGGGTCTGGAACGCGATGCCCAGCGCCTGCGGGAAGCCTATCAGCGCATCGATCGCTCGCCGATGGGAACGACGGTGCTGAACGGCACGGGCTGGCCGCTGAACCGCACGCGGATGGCGAGCTACCTCGGTTTCTCCGCGCTGGTGGATAACGCCTATGATGCGTCGCAGATCAGCGCCGTGGACCTGCCGGTGGAAGTGGGCTCGATCGTGACCAGCATCGCTCTACACACAGGGAGCTTCATCGAGGACGTGATGACGCAGTATGCGCAGCCGCGCCCCTGGATCCTGCTGCAGGAGGGCGGCGGCAATACCTATGTGTCCAGTGCGATGCCGCAGAAGCGCAATCCGGGGCTGCTCAATTCCACACGCGAGAAGGCCTCCGCAGCGGTTACGCTGGCCATGGGGCCGGTGATCCGTGCGCACAACCTGCCGCCGGGCATGTCCGATGCCAAGGATGCCGTTACCAATGGCCAGATGGTGCAGAGCGCGATCACGACATTGAAGGGGCTGGACCGCATCATGACGGCCCTGGTGATCGATCGGCAGCGCGCGCTGGATGAACTGGACAGCGACTGGACGGCGTCGCAGGAACTGGCCGACGAATTGATGCGCAAGTACAAGCTGCCGTTCCGCGTCGGCCATCACTTTGCGTCGAACCTGGTGGACTATGGGAAGGCGCACGACATCAAGCCAAGTGCCTTCCCCTATGCCGAGGCGAAGCGCATCTATGCCGAAGCCGTGCGCGACTACGGTGGTGGGGAGTTTCCGATGAGCGATGCGGAGTTTCGCGCGGCGCTCGATCCGGTGGCCATCGTCGAACATCGCGTGACGGCGGGCGGACCGCAGCCAGCAGAGATGGAACGCATGCTGAAGGCGTCCGAGGGACAACTGGCACAACAGGATGCGTGGATCCGCGCACGGCGGGCGGCGATCGCTGGCTCGCTGGCCCGACTCGACCGGGATTTCGAGAAGTTGCTGAAGTAGGCGCCGATGCCCGCTGCGGTTCTGTCGCGATAACGACGGTGAGGTGAAGCCAGCGAGTGATCGACTGAGACACCACGCTCGGCCATCATTTGCTCAAGGTGACGCAAGTTGAGTTTTTTATGATGAGGAAACAAGGATGTACGGACTGATTGGAAGGATGAAAGTCATTCCTGGACGCCGCGAGGCACTGGTCTCGATCCTCCTTGAGGGTATTAGCGGAATGCCTGGCTGCTTGAGCTACATCGTTGCGCATGATCCGAATGATGCTGATGCGCTCTGATCACGGAGGTCTGGGATAGCCAAGATAGCCATCGAGCCTCCCTGTCTTTGCCGTCAGTGCAACAAGCCATCACGCGCGGCAAACCACTCATCGTGGGTTTCGGCGAACGGTTTGAGACAACGCCGATTGGCGGCCAGGGGTTAGCAGCTCGCTAGAGGCAACCGCCATCTTCTTCGTTAAGGCCAGTTTGCCAACCACCGCACGGGCTAGCTTCAAACGGGGGACGGTGCGCTGCCCCTTCTAGGGACCGCTTTGGATCGAATCGTAGGGCGGCTTTGGGTCGGCCTGAGACGGTCGCAGAATCGCGGCGGGCATCCGACGGAGACCGGCCAATCTCGGCCATCCGCCCTTACACCGTTAGAGATGCTTACGATTGCGGTTACTGAAGTGCGCTGCCTGATCGGCAATAAGAGCTTGGCTGCTATCCTCGATTCACCCACGCGACAATTCCTATGCGCCTCGGTGGACGGAATCTTCCAACGACTTCCACAGGTCTTGCATAGTGGGGTTCGTGTTGGATATTGCACGATAGGACCGAATCTCCAGTTGCGCGCTCCACTCGTCGCCGCCGGCGCGGACAAGCCGGCCTGCGTCGATTTCCTCGCTGACGGCACTGAATGGAAGCCAGGCAACCCCGTATCCCTCGACAACCATTTTCATGAGCAGCATCGCCATATCTGCTTCATAGCAAGCGCGGAAATGGTAGGCGGTATCCACGCTATTTAGGATCACGTCGACCACGCGTCCCATGAAGGTAGTCGCCGTGTAAGCAAGGTATGGCAGAGGGGAAGCTGGCGAGCCAGGCAGCGCAAATATTGGTGCGCCGCGACCGTTCGGCGCAGAAACCGGGATGAACGCTTCCTGTCCCAAGGTCAGACTCACAAATTTGTCCTCATCTAGTTGCATGGGGACGAGCGGATGGTGATAGCCAATCATCAGATCACAATTGCTCTCGGCAAGCGCGATGACAGCGTCGTGAACATTGGCTGCGACGACGCGGGCATTGAAATCCCCGGATCGCTGGTGAAACTGCTTTAGCCATTTGGGCAGGAATGTCAGTGACAGAGTGTGCCCAGCGGTGATCTGGATGGAGCGTCCAGGCATCCTGGCCTCCTGTCGCAGCGCTGAGCGGATCTCAGTCAGAGCGCCAACTGACTCCTTGCTCTGCTCACAAAACCGCCGGCCGGCCGAGGTTAGTTCGACCGGATAGGTTCCGCGGTCGACCAGTTCGACCCCGACCCAGTCTTCGAGCGATTTGACCCGGCGAGAAAGCGCCGACTGGGTGACGAATCGCAATTCAGCCGCGCGGGAAAAGCTTTTGGTCTGCTCGATTGCCAAGAGGTCTTCTATCCACTTCAGTTGCAATTGTGCCTCTCCTCGTGCCGCCCGGTTTGTCCGATGCTGCCGCCATGGTAAACCCGGATATTTCCGCTATCATGCGAACGAAAAGCATCCTTTGCTTCGCTTTATGGCTGCAAAAACGTAGCCTATGCGACACTTTATAAAAGTATTCCGGTATGGAATAGTTTTAGTGTACATCCTCATCAGGTCGGTTTCCTTGCGCTCCTAGAATCCGGTTGCGCCAATCAGGCGCACTGATGAGGAACGCGATGAGCAAGCAAGAGATTTTCAAGGGGTCGCGACGCGAGCACGATTTGCTGGGCTACCGCGAGGTGCCGGCAGACGCGTACTACGGGATCCATACCCTGCGGGCGCTGGAGAATTTCCCGATTTCGGGCGACACCATTTCGAAGTATCCCGAACTGATTGTCGCCCTGGTCGACATCAAGGAGGCAGCCGCAGTCACGAACCGGGACCTCGGCCTGCTGGATGAGGCGCGCTGCCACGCCATCGTCGAGGCTTGCAAGGCCATCCGCGCCGGCCAGCACGCTGAACAATTTGCGGTGGATCTCATCCAGGGTGGCGCCGGCACCTCGACGAACATGAATGCCAACGAGGTCGTCTGCAACAAGGCGCTGGACCTGTTGGGACGCCAGCGTGGGGAGTATGACGTCCTGCACCCCAACGAACACGTCAACATGAGTCAATCGACCAATGACGTGTATCCCACAGCGCTGAAGGTGGCGACCTATCGCAGTGCACTCCGACTCCTGGACCAGATGGCGCTTCTGGAAGCGTCGTTCGAACGCAAGGCAACAGAGTTCCGCGGCATGCTGAAAGTCGGCCGTACGCAGTTGCAAGATGCAGTGCCAATGACGCTTGGCCAAGAATTCGCCACGTACGCGGTCATGCTCAACGAGGATCGCCAACGACTGGCCGAGGCGCTCCCACTGATTAGCGAGATCAACCTCGGCGCGACCGCAATTGGTACCGGCATCAATGCCCACCCGGAATACGCAGTCCGCGTTTGTCAGCACCTCTGCACCATCAGCGGTCTGCCGTTGCATACGGCTCCCTACCTGATCGAGGCGACGCAGGACTGTGGCGCGTTTGTGCAATTGTCGGGCGTTCTCAAGCGCATCGCCGTCAAGCTGTCCAAGGTGTGCAATGACTTGCGCCTGCTGTCGAGTGGCCCCCGCTCGGGATTCGGCGAAATCAACCTGCCTCCCGTCCAAGCCGGATCGAGCATCATGCCGGGCAAGGTCAATCCCGTCATTCCGGAAGTCGTGAACCAGGTGGCATTCGAGGTTATTGGCAACGACATGACCATCACCATGGCCGCCGAGGCCGGCCAACTGCAGCTCAACGCCTTCGAGCCGGTCATTGCCTATTCGCTGTTCCGTAGCATCGGCCACCTGACTCAAGCATGCGCCACGCTTGATGAAAAGTGCGTGCGTGGGATTACGGCAAACCCCGAGCACATGCGCGAGATGCTAGACCGTTCAATCGTCTTAGTGACAGCGCTGAATCCCTACATCGGCTACGCCAATTCAACGGAGGTTGCACGGGAAGCTCTGGAAACCGGACGAAAGGTCGCTGACATCGTTCTCGAACGCGAACTTCTCTCGGCTGCAGCGCTAGCGGAGATCTTGCGACCCGAGGTCCTGACTGCGCCACGTGCGCCGGTTGCACTGAACCAATAAGGCACCAGGAATCGTCAGAATTCCTGGCAACACCATCAGCAGGTGGAGGAAACAATGAATACAAAAAAATTGACTACTCAAATCGTGGTCGCAATGGTTGCGGGCATCGCCGTCGGCTGGCTGTGCCATCATTTGGCGAAAGACGCTCAAGCGGCCAAGGAGATTGCCGGGTACTTCGGTATCGTGACCGACATCTTTCTGCGCATGATCAAGATGATCATTGCGCCCCTGGTTTTCGCCACCCTCGTTGGCGGCTTGGCCAGCATGGCAGATGGCGGCGCAGTGGGTAGAGTCGGCCTAAAGGCCATGATCTGGTTCGTCTCGGCCTCGGCCATTTCGCTGGCGCTCGGCATGCTTTTGGTCAATCTTTTCCAGCCCGGCGCCCATCTGAACCTCGCATTGCCTGATGCGGGCGCGGTCACCAACCTGAAGACGGGAGATTTCAGCCTCAAGGGATTCTTTACCCATGTGTTCCCGAAGAGCATCTTCGAAGCCATGGCCAACAACGAGATTCTGCAGATTCTTGTGTTTTCCCTCTTCTTCGGCTCGGCGCTGGCGTTTGTGAAGGGCAGTGGAAAGTCCACTATCGTCAGCGGCATCGAAGAACTGACGAAGGTAATGTTCCGCATCACCGACTACGTGATGCGTTTCGCTCCGGTAGGCGTCTTTGCCGCCATGGCAGCTTCTATTACGGTGGAAGGCATCGGCGTGCTGACCAGCTACGGCAAGCTGGTGGGGGAGTTCTACCTGGGCCTCGCCATCCTGTGGACCATCCTGTTCGGCATTGGCTTCCTGTTTCTGGGCCGGAGCACCGGGAAGCTCGCGGGTCTGATCCGTGAGCCGATCCTGCTCGCATTTTCGACGGCCAGCAGCGAGTCCGCCTATCCGAAGACCATCACGGCACTCGAGCGGTTTGGCGTATCCAAGCGTGTCTCGAGCTTCGTACTTCCTCTGGGCTATTCGTTCAACCTGGACGGTTCGATGATGTACCAGGCCTTTGCGGTGATGTTCATTGCGCAGGCATACAACATCGAGCTGACCCTCACGCAGCAGTTGACCATTCTGCTGGTCCTAATGGTGACCAGCAAGGGGATGGCCGGGGTCGCACGCGCTTCACTGGTCGTCGTGGCCGCAACGCTTCCCATGTTCAATCTCCCGGAGGCCGGCCTGCTGCTTATTATCGGCATCGATCAATTCTTCGACATGGGTCGCACGGCTACCAACGTCGTCGGTAACAGCGTTGCTACCGCCGTAGTAGCCAAGCTGGAAAGCGAGATATCGCCTGTGCTCGATGAGGCAGAGTCGACAGGTGAAGCGCACGGTACTTACGCCGCGCAAGGCACCCCCGGTACATCTGCGGGCTAGACTTCATAAGGCGCGAAGGAGGCAGAATCGCCTTCTGCCTCCGGCAACCACTGCTATCTCACAAGCATGCAACAGCTCACGTTCGGAATCATTGGCGGCCTAGGCGCACTGGCCGGCGCGGACCTTTTTCTCAAGCTGGTCAAAAGCCGCGCGGTCATGGCCGACCAGGGCCGGTACCACTTCCTATTCGAGCAACATCCGTTTCGAGATGTGGCGATGCCGCTGACGCACGATGCCATCATGACAAGCCGCAAGCTCTATGTCTTCAAGACTTGCCAGTCCTTTGAAGGCAGAAAGGTCGATGCGGTGCTCATGCCTTGCTTCGCGTCCCACACCTTCCGTGAAGAGCTTCAGGCTGAGCTGTCGGTGCGCATTGTCAATATGCTCGATGCATTGGCGCCCGCGCTGAATGACGCCTTACCCCACGGTGGAAAAATTGGCATTCTCGCTTCGGACTTTGTCCGTCAGTCGCGGCTATTCGATGACAGCTTCGGCCGTCGTTTTGAGATTGTGTATCCCACCGAAGCAACGCAGGCCAGTTTGATGGACGCCGTTTATGGTGCTGGCGGCATCAGGTCCGGCAATACGGAAGGTCTCGCTCTGGAGCGGATTTGCCAAGCCTGCCAGGAACTGCTCGAACTTGGCGCTGAACTGGTTGTTCCAGGCATGACCGAACTCTCACTCGTGGCCGCGGCCTTGCAGCGCCGCGGCATCGCATTCGTTGACGTGAACCAAGTCTATGCTGACTACGCGACCGCCCTTGCGGATGGGCAGATCACTCCCGCGTTCAAGCTGGGGATTGTAGGCGGGGTTGGACCGGCTGCCACGGTCGACTTCATGGGAAAAGTCGTGAAGAACACCACTGCGACAAAGGACCAGGACCATATCAAGATGGTCGTTGAGCAGAACCCTCAAATACCAGACCGTACAGCAAACCTGCTGCGCCAAGAAGCCGACCCGACAGTTGCACTCTACGCAACGTGCAAGCGGCTGGAATCCGAGGGCGCGAACGCAATTGCGATTCCCTGCAACACGGCCCACGCGTATGTTGAGCGTATCCAGCCTCATCTCTCAATACCAATCGTAAATATGCTGACCGAGACGGTGCGACATATCGTCGACAAGTATGGCAAAGGCTCGAAGGTTGGACTGCTTGCGACATCAGGCACCGTGGAAAGTCGCGTCTATCATGAAGCAGCCGCGGGACAACTGGAACTTATCACGCCAGAGCCAGCGTTACAGCAAATGGTCATGGATGCGATCTATGGCACCGAAGGGGTCAAGGCCGGGCATACGCAAGGCCATTGCGCCGAACTGCTGCGCGCCGCCATTGCTCACCTGCAAGCCAAGGGCGCCAGTGTGCAGATTCTCGGATGCACCGAACTGCCGTTGATATTTCCCCAAACGGATCACTTTGAGGTTGGGAACACAGCTACCGTCTCCCTGGTCGACCCGACCGACGTGCTCGCGATACGTTGCGTCCAGCTTGCGCAACCTGCCTGATCGTACCTGCCATCGTCACGATGGCAGGTACGTCCCTTATCCATCCATCTGGCAATTGAAGTCTCCTGATGCCCTTTTTGCTTTTGTTCAGACGCTTCGGCCTGTCGCTCACATTTTTTGGCGTATTCGCCCAGAACGTTAGCGCGGTTGAACCTCCGCACGTTGCCGCTCGCTCCTACATCGTCCTGGACGGCAATTCCCACCGCGTGCTGTTAGAGAAGAATGCGGATGAGCGACTGCAGCCTGCATCTCTGACCAAGCTGATGACTGCCTATATCGTGCTGGATGCGCTGCGCCAGGGGTCGATCAGGTGGACGCAATTGGTGAGCGTGCGTAGCGCTGACGTTGCGCTCGTGGCCGGCGATGAAGCGACCATGCATCTGAAATCGGGGCAGATCGTCAGCGTGCAGGATCTCCTAACTGGTCTCATAGTCATTTCAGCAAATGACGCCGCGATGGTCCTGGCGCGTACCATCTCGGGGTCTCCTGAGGAGTTTCTGACGCTGATGAATGAATACGCCCGTCGACTTGGGCTCAATTCCACTCATTTCGCAACGCCCTCTGGCGTGACGACGGAGCGTCACTACTCTACTGCTCGCGATATTGCTGCGCTGTCGATGCGGTTGACGGAGGATTTTCCGGTGTACCTCGCCTTCTCTTCGCAGCGCGAATTCAGATACAACGGGATCGTGAAACACAACAAGAACCGCTTGCTTGCCGAAGATCCAAGCGTGGACGGTCTTAAGACTGGCCACACGGCAAAGGCAGGCTATTGCTTGGCAGCGACCTCAGAGCGGACTACGGGCGCGGATCACAAGGTGACGCGCATCTTTGCCATCGTCCTCGGTGCATCGACCAACGAGGGACGATTTGTGGCGGCCAAGCAACTCATCAATTTCGCCTTTCAGTAAATCACGAAGCGTCGCTCCGCCTGTTCCTGAGCGAAAAGCGGCCATATGGACGGACCGCATTGAGCGTAGCAAACTCGGCCAAGCCGGCCGCTCGCCTCGAAGCGAGGATGTCTCGGAACGGCCATGAAGCGTCGTTGCCCGCTCGATCCCTCTGTCGTTGGAACGTCGGGTCCCGTCAAGCTAACGGACTTTCGATGGGCCAGAGATGCATGTCCCGCCATTAGCCGTTTCAGCGATTCGAGCCGACCGAGATGGGCGGTCGTCAGTATGTTTCGCAAAAACTCTTGCGCTTGTTGACATCGCCAACATTTGGCACGCCTCGACCATTTGCCAGCATGTAGGACGGCGCCCGACAACCATCTGCTGCAGAGTGGTGTACGAATAAGTCGGGGGGCAGGAGGATGCACCATGCCACGGCACATCCACGTGATGCCGCAAGGCGACGGCTGGGATGTCACCCGGGAGGGCACGTCGAGGTCGCACTATGACACTCAAAAGGAGGCTATCGCTGCTGGCTTGCGGATCGCCAGCCAAAACGGCGTAGCACTCTACGTTCACGGCCAGGACGGCAGCATCCGAAGGCACAGCAAGTAAAGCTACACTAGAATCAAATTGATTCCGTTCCTTCTAGCGCGAGGCAAACCTCGAATGCGATTGCTCCTCAAATGGCTCAGGGCTGAACGCCTGAAGAGACTCGACAGCGACATCGCCGAGTCGCGCACCCGAGTCCGCGAGCAGATTGGCCGCGTAAGAGAAGCAAAGCTTCATGATGGAGATGTGGGATTAGCTCTGCTCGTACTTCGCCATATGCGCCACAGCTACTCGGAGCTTCTGCTGCTCCGGCACAGATCCTCTTAGAGTAGCAATTGCTGATCGCGTATCGCTGAGCGAGGCCGAAGCGCCTCAAACGCGGCTACGTCGTTGCAATTCGAAAGCCCGCATCAGCGCGCCCGGCACGGACGAAACGGACGCTGCGACCGAAGCACGCGTTGCATCGTGGAACACGCTCAGGCGCATTGTTGATGCCAGGGAGGTGGCGAGCGTCGTATCCTTCCTCGCTTCGCCGCTGAGTGTCGCTTTCAACGACGATGCCATACCGGTCGGAGGTGGGATGCCCGGCGACATCCACGACTGATGCGATCGGGCGACGGACACGACTACCCTGCCTCGCGTATCGCCATAGTTCTGCAGTCCGGCCGGACCAGTCGACCGGAACTCCTTTCCTCGGTTGACTGAAGTCTGATCAGTTTCGGACATTTGCCGACAGCCACCGTCGATGGCCGAGAAGGGTCGATCCCGGGCATCGGCTCAAAGTGGCGAGCTTCACGAGGAACGTGGTGCAGATCTACGACCACTTCACCATCGGCGTGTTGAAAGGCGTGCAAAACGGCGTTGCTGTGCAGCCCGCGCTGGCGCTCAATGCGGTGCGGGCATGCCGTTGCCCAGGTATCGGGCCGTGACATGCTGAGAGAACGTCATGTTCCTCCCCCAGCTTGACCATCAGAAGTCCATTGCTCCCGGCGGCGTTCAGGTGCCACAGCGCGCTGCCCGTGGTCTCGGACATCTTGCCGCCGTTTCCCCGGCGAGCCGGCAAGCCAGAAAAGGACGGTAAGGAAAGTCGCGCGCATACGATATGCCGTTACGATGACCGCTCCGAGCGACAGGCCTTTCCGGTTGCAGTGCTGCCAGTCCGGAGTGTCGTTGTTGCCGTCAGTCCGAGGATGCTTCTCCACACGATAGGCCGGCTTGTTCCGAGGGTACTGGCGGGAAGTGATGCAAGAATGACCGGATATAGCGGGTGCAATCCTTCCTTGCAGATCGAAGGCAGTAGATTGGCCAACTTGCCGTTGGGGGTGGCCAAGGCCGCCGCACAGTTGGACCAGGAGGCTGGCAGCGACGCGAAGGCGCACTGGTCTGGGCAGTAGCCGCTCAAGTTCCTGAAGAGGCTTACCGGCGGTCCGGCTACGCCTTACCTGAATGACCAGCCAGTCGGCCAGCAAATGCTCGACGCTGTCGTCCCGGCGCGCTTCCCGGCGACCGAAACGCTGGACATCGGCATGGACATGGGCTCGACAGTCAGCCACGACTACGCGGATCGTGCAGCCTATGGCTGCCTGGATGACCTCGTGGAGCTGAGCCAGCGTGACGTGCTCAGGAATGAGCACACGCCGCCAGACCAGCGGGCTCAAGCCGCGCAGAGCTATTCGGCGCTGCTGGACGGAAGTCACGGACCCAGGATCGGAAGCCATGCGCGCATTGCAGGTGGCTCATTAGTCTCCCTGCGGCGAACGTCGTCGTTGCCCCCGATTTCGCGCGGTCTCCTTTCTGAGCAGTGGGCATGTCGGCCACTGGCCAGTTTCCATTGCGCCAAGTTGACAGTGCCCTCCCGATGCCTGGCTGACGGCAAACTTCGACGCGCCGGGGCAACGCTCTAAGATAGACATCACAGACACCTTCCTATGAGCGGAGCGAGGAATGCCGAATGTCAGCGCCACCCAGCCGATCCTACGGGGTCAGTCCCTGGAAGGCCAAGGCGCGTCATTCAGCGCTCTCGGGCGAGTACTGCGGAGGGAATGACCGCATGTCTGCCCCTCACCTCAAAAGGCTCTTCCGCCGATGGGCCGCCGTTACCGGTAAAACCGGCAGCCTGCGGGTGCGGATGCTGCTGTTGGTGCTGCTTGCCATTCTGCCGATGCTCCTGCTGATTCTTACCACGAACCTTGAGGAGCGGCGTGCTGCGGAGCAGCGCGTTCAGGACGGTACCATACGCCTCCTCCGCCTGACGATCAGCCAGCACGAGCGACTCATCGAGGGGTCACGACAATTGCTAATCGCGCTGGCCCAAATTCCGGTGGTGCACGATCGCTCCGAGGCGGCCTGCAGTACTCTGTTTGGTAATTTCCTTAAGCAGTACCCCTTCTATGCCAATCTGGCCGCTGCGGACCTGGAAGGCAATGTGTACTGCAGCGGACTGCGCCTGGCCGAACCGGTGAATGTCGCCGACCGCGGCTATTTCCAGCGTGCGCTGCAGTACAAAGGCCTGGCGATCGGGGATTACCAGATCAGCCGTACTAGCCGCAAAGCTAGTGTGAACTTCGGCTACCCGATCCTCGATGAGACCGGCTCCCCCAAAGGGGTGGTATTCGCCGCACTCGATCTGAGGTGGCTCGATCAGTTGGCTGTTGAGGCGCGTCTGCCGCCCGATGCCGTGCTCATTTTGCTCGACCTCCACGGCACCGTGCTCTTCGAGCATCCGGATTGGCGACGCTGGATGGGGGTTGCCGCAAAGGGTAACGCGCTGGTCGAAACCATTCTCTCCCACCAGGAGGAAGGCACGGTTGAGCTCCCCAACCTGGAAGGCGTCACCAGCCTGTTCGCGTTCGCGCCGCTGCGCAGCACACGCGGGGTGGTCATCACCACGCAGGGGTACCTTGCGGTCGGCATCCCCACCTCGGTGGCGTTCGCACAGGTCAACCGCGCCTTCGCCTACCGCCTGCTGTTCTTCAGCGCAGTCGCCTTGCTCGCTCTGGCCACGGCCTGGTGGTTTGGCGCGGTATTTATCCTGCGTCCGGCACGCGCCCTGCTCGCGGCCACCGAACGGCTGGAGAAAGGCGATCTTCAAGCGCGCGCCGGGCTGTTGCCGGGGCACGGGGAATTGAGCCAGTTGGCCTGCTCCTTCGACCGGATGGCCGAGCGGCTGCAGGAACACCAGGCTCAATTGCGCCACGCGTTGACCGAGACCATCGAATTGAAGGATCTGCTCGACAATGTGTTCGCCTCCATCGTAAGCGGAGTGATCACCACTGATCTGCAAGGCAAAATCATGCTGTGTAACCTGGCCGCCTTGCACATCCTGGGGTATCGGGATGCCGAAGAACTGGTCGGACGCAATATCGTTGAACTCCAGCCTCCGTTGGGGACGACCCTGCTGTCGCACGTACTGAGCACCGCTCGCACTGACAAGGCGGTAATCGGCCTTGAACTCGCTCCCACCGTCACCGGGCGCGGTACTGTCTATCTGCGCTTCAACCTCTCCACGCTCAAAGGCTTGCAGCAGCCACAGGGCATCGCGATCGTGCTGGACGACGTGACGGAAAAGCGGCTGATGGAAGCCCAGCAGCAATTGCTGAAATGCATGGTATCGCCGGCGATCTTGGCGCAGATCGATACCGAGCATTTGCAGCCGGCGGGCAAGCGCACCGAGATCACCACCCTGTTCGCCGATATCCACGGCTTCACCAGCATCAGCGAGCAACTGAATCCGGACGATCTGTTCGGCTTGCTCAACCGCTATCTCGGCGTGATGACGGACGCCGTACTGGCGCAGGAAGGGACGATCGACAAGTTCCTGGGCGATGCGGTGATGGCTTGGTTCAATGCCCCTTTCCCCCAGCCCGACCACGTAATGCGCGCACTTCGCGCTGCACTCGGTATCCGCGTGGCCATCCAGGCCCTGTACCAACAGATCTCCCCGTTGTTTCACCTCTCCGTCGGGATCGGCCTGCACGTCGGCGAGGCAGTGCTGGGGCTGGTCGGTGGCGAACAGCGCATGGAATACACTGCGATCGGCGACGATGTGAACATCGCCAAGCGCATCCAGGAACATGCCGGGATCGACCAAATCCTGATCAGTGCCGCCGTCTACGCCCGAGTGCAGGATCAGGTCATCGTGCGTCCGGTGACCGTCATTCAGGTGAAAGGTCGGCAGAAGCCGTTGGAAGTATATGAACTGCTCGGATTGAAGTAGGTCGGTGAACAGAAGGCGCCGTTGCAGTTGACGGACGGAACTTGGGTGGAACGCGTTCGGACATATCTTTCGGCCGCGGGTTGTGAAGAATCGCAAACGACTCCCCAGCCGATCGGACGGTTCCCGGCCAATTTCAGCCTTTCATCGGCGCCCGTCTCGCTGACTGCTAAGGGGTGGTTCTGAGACCTTCACCCACGCCGCGAGCAACGTTGAGCTTGATCTTTACACTGCCTGAAAAGGATCATGGTCGCCCCTTTTAGGTCCACGACGGCAGCACCTAGACCGATCACGTTAGTCTGAGAGCCAAAGCGCTCAGGCTGGGCCGCGCCCTGAGTAATCCCAGTAGAGTACGAGAGTTCCGTTTGATTAATCTTCGCTGCGGAAGCAAGCCACTCTCGACTCTTGTCCCATCGCGCCAATAGTTGGCGGGCCGCGTCATCGCTCCATTCTTGAGGCAACCCCTCGATAGATCGCGCCATGAAGCCGCTTATCATCATGCTCGCTAAGGTGAGGCGCGCTACGCCCTCTTCCATCCTCATTTATCAAGACGACAGGCGATTGCTGCGATCATCGGCCCAGCCAATGTCAACCACATTCAGGAGACACTCATGTACCAGGATCTCGCCCTCTACATCGATGGAGAATTCGTCAAGGGAGGTGACCGGCGCGAGCAGGACGTCATCAATCCGGCCACGCAGGAGGTGCTCGGCAAGCTGCCGCACGCCAACAAGGCGGACCTGGACCGCGCGCTGGCTGCTGCGCAGCGCGCCTTCGAAACCTGGAAGAAGACTTCGCCGCTGGAGCGCTCGCAGATCCTGCGCCGCGTGGCAGAACTGACACGCACGCGCGCCAGGGAGATCGGCCGCGACATCACGCGGGACCAGGGCAAGCCGCTGGCCGAAGCCGTGGGCGAAGTGATGATCTGCGCCGAACACGCCGAATGGCATGCAGAGGAATGCCGCCGCATCTACGGCCGCGTGATTCCGCCGCGCAACCCGGCTGTAAGGCAGATCGTGGTGCGCGAGCCGATCGGCGTCTGCGCAGCGTTCACGCCGTGGAACTTCCCGTTCAACCAGGCCATCCGCAAGATCGTGGCCGCGCTCGGCGCCGGCTGCACACTGATCCTGAAGGGCCCGGAAGACTCGCCGAGCGCCGTGGTGGCGCTGGCCCGCCTGTTCCACGATGCAGGCCTGCCTCCGGGTGTGCTGAACATCGTATGGGGCGTGCCGAACGAGATCTCGACCTACCTGATCGAATCGCCGATCGTGCGCAAGATTTCGTTCACGGGCTCGGTGCCGGTGGGCAAGCAGCTTGCCGCGCTCGCCGGCGCGCACATGAAGCGCGTGACGATGGAACTGGGCGGCCATTCGCCCGTGTTGGTGTTTGACGATGCAGACATCGAGCCGGCCGCCGAAATGCTGGCCCGCTTCAAGCTGCGCAACGCGGGACAGGTCTGCGTATCGCCCACGCGCTTCTACGTCCAGGAGAAGGCCTACGACAAGTTCCTGGCGCGCTTCACCGAAGTCATCGGCTCGA
Source organism: Cupriavidus sp. 22TCCZM01-5 (assembly GCF_057798915.1). NCBI lineage: Bacteria > Pseudomonadati > Pseudomonadota > Betaproteobacteria > Burkholderiales > Burkholderiaceae > Cupriavidus > Cupriavidus sp. 22TCCZM01-5. The sequence goes on along the minus strand of NZ_JBYOJR010000016.1, from coordinate 47,132 downwards.
TCAAGGTCGGCAACGGCCTGGACGACGGCACCCAGATGGGCCCGCTCGCACACGAGCGCCGCATCGCGTCGATGGAGCAGTTCCTGGACGACGCCAGCCATCGCGGCGGCAAGATCGTGGCCGGCGGCTCGCGCATCGGCGACAAGGGTTTCTTCTTCGCGCCGGCCGTCGTCACCGAACTGCCCGACGATGCCAAGCTGATGGTCGACGAGCCGTTCGGCCCAGTGGCGCCGGTCACGCGCTTCAAGGATGCCGAGGAAGTGCTGCGCCGCGCCAACAGCCTGCCTTTTGGGCTCGCGTCGTACGTCTTCACGAACTCGCTGAAGACGGCCAACCTGCTATCGAACGGCCTGGAAGCCGGCATGGTCAACATCAACCATTTCGGCATGGGGCTGGCGGAGACCCCGTTTGGTGGGATCAAAGACTCAGGTATCGGCTGCGAAGGCGGCCAGGAAACCTTCGACGGCTACCTGGTGACGAAGTTTATTACGCAGGTTTGAGCGCGGCGAGTTCGGGTCGCGGGTGTTCCGTTTTGCTGCACAGCCCGAGCTTTCCTGGGAAAGCTCGGGCTGCCAGTTGAGCGCCCCTGATCACGGGCAGAGGCGGCTTATCCCGTTTCCCGCGGACCTCAGAACACGTGACGGATGCCAACTGCTACGCCGACCATCGAGGTCTTTCCGCTTCCAAGCGCGTAGCTATTGCCTGTAAGGCTCGTGGCGTAACCGTTTGCTGCCGAATCCATGCTCAGGCCCGCATTCCTCGAATAGGCCGTGCTCAGATAGACGTCGGTGCGCTTCGAGAACGCATAGTCCGCAATCAGCGCGACCTGCCAAGGGTTGGCAAGATGCGTGTTGCCGCCGAGGTTCTTGACGTTCTGATAGTCATACTCGAGTGTGAAATCGAGAGCAGCCGAAACTCGGTACTGGGCACCGATCCAGTAGAAATCGTCGCGCTGGAGCAGCGCACCGTTCTGACCCCTGTTCTGGCCCCAGCGATACCCGCCCATTACCTTTGCGGTGTCATTGAAGGCATAGCTTGCCATGACCGCCGCCTTCTTGAAGGTGCCGCTACCGACCCCGATGGTCGGGTTCCACTGATCGTAGCCGATGCCCAATCCGATGGGGCCTGCAAGATAGTTCACGCCGGCACCAAAGGCAGAATCGCGGCGCGCTTGTCCCGGTACTTCACCATTGCCGCCGACAGCCGGAACATTCGGGGTAACTTGTGGAAGCGATCCGCCTACGCCGAACGACCAATGCGCCATCGCCGTGACAGGGCCAAAGTTGCCGGTGTACTTGACCGCGTTGTCCTCACGGAAGTTTGCGCCAGCGATCAGGACTACGGGTTCAAACTGCGTGGCATATCGCGCCGGGACGAAGTTGGCAAGTGTCGAGAACAGCGAATGGTACTGCCGACCGAACGTGATCTGACCGTACTTAGAATTCAGACCCACAAAGGCCTGGCGACCGAACATGCGGCCGCCCTGCTGCATGGTGCCGGTATCAAGATTGAAGCCGCTTTCCAGTACGAACACGGATGTCAGCCCGCCACCCAGGTCTTCCGAACCGCGAAGACCCCAACGCGAGCCGGAGTATCCGCCAGAGTCTTCACGAACCACCGACTTGCCTGGCCCGGGATTGAAGCCATTGCTTGCTTGGGGTACTACACCGACGTGATTGACGTACTCGATGTTGGCATCGACAACGCCATACAAAGTTACGCTCGACTGCGCTTGAGCAGCGCCGCAGGCACAAACTGCAGCCAGGGCGACAATTGTTTGCTTCATTACCCGGTCTCCTCCGTGGGTCATCGTTTGGTATTGCCTTTTCGACATCGACTATTCAATGTTTGGCCACGCCGTGATTGCGACGTGAACGTTGGCAACCGTTGACATCGACGTCACCCCGGCAGGGGCGCTTCAATTGTCGGCACGACTGACTTGGCCGGCGTGACCGTGAACGCCATGACTTAGCGAATCACGCCAAAGGCCTCCCCTGTTGTAGGAAGTGGACACCTGCGCTTGTCGCGATTCGTCAAGAAGTGACATCCAGGGTCAGGCAGCGAATCACAGGAACATCGAGAATGCCGGGTGTGGCTGTCTTGCACATGACGAACTAACTATTCTTGCTGGACCGATATGGCCAGCGCCGGCAGCGGCTGGCATGGCTCCAAGCCATACAGCGGACGCCTTTACATTTACAAACAGGAGAAACCATGAACCTTGACCTGAAAGGCAGACGCGCAATCGTTACCGGCGGCAGTCGGGGGATTGGCAAGGCGATTGCGCGTCAGCTCGCACTGGAGGGCGTTGATGTGGTGCTGGCAGCGCGCGGAATGCAAGCGCTGGAGGTCGCGGCTGCCGAGCTGAACGAACTGACCGGCCGACGTATCGTGCCACTTACCGTAGATACATCCAGCAAGGCATCTGTGGATGCCATGGTGGCGCAGGCGATTGAATCGCTTGGAGGTATCGATATCCTCATCAACGCTGCCGCGTTGCCCGGTGGGCTATCTGCCGCGACCCAGTTGGAAGAAATCGTCGACGCCGAGGCGCTGGAGGACATCAATATCAAGGTACTCGGCTATCTCCGCACCGCGCGCGCACTGGCCCCGCACCTGATCGCAAACGGATGGGGGCGAATCGTCAACATCGGGGGCCTGGCAATATACCGCACCGGTCGTCCTGTTGCGACGCTGCGCAATGTTGGGGTGGCCGCGATTACCAAGAATCTGGCCGATGAACTCGGCCCCAAGGGCATCAATGTCACGGCGGTCCATCCAGGGCCGACTCGCACGGAAAATACCGACGCTGCATTCCAGGCCTGGGCCGCCACCACCAACACGCTGGGGCGCATCGTCGAAGCCAGGGAGGTTGCTGCCGTAGTGGCGTTTCTTGCCTCGCCGGTAAGCGTTGCAATCAATGGTGAAGCGATTTCCGTCGCAGGCGGCAGCCCCGGCACTATTCGATACTGAACGGCCGAACGCTTTCTGCGTTGTCCCGGCGCGCTCCAGATCTCGACCGAGGAGTTTCCTCTCGACAAAAAAAGTTCCACAGGCACAGCCTGTGGAACCGAATGCCCCAATTACCGTGGAAAGTGCCAAATCGCAAGAGGCCGGCTTTCGGAGCGGAGATCTCCGTCCCAACGTTCCGCAACAGGGAAGCGTGTCGCGAAATACGTCATTGATCGTTGCCTAGAGTTCCTGAACCAACGCTTCTGCCAGCGCCCAGGTACCGTACCCATCGGCGGGAGAAATATGGCCAACCTCTCCGCCATCGATGAACCGGCTTCCCCAAGCGTCTGCAAGCTCCCGGATGCGTTCGAACTTCCCGACCGGATCATTGCGGCTTCCGACGAGAATGCTTGGGAACGGCAGACGCGTGCGCGGCACCGGCGTCCATCCGTTCGTTGCCAGCGTCTGCGGATCGGAGTATCCGGCGGGCAGCGGGGTATCGAAATCCGGAGGCGCGGCAAGCAGAGCGCCCTGGATTTCGCGCTTCGTCTGCTGCGCCCAGTGAACCGTTATCAGAACGCCAGCGCTGTGAGCAACGATCACGATCGGACCTTCAATACTCTGTATGACGCGATCGAGATTCGCCACCCTGGCGCTTCGCAGCATCTTGCCCTCGGCGATCTGGGGCACGATATGTACGGTCCTGCCCTGCTGCAAACGCTCTGCCAGCAGAGTCTGCCAGTGATCTGGCATGTGGTCTCGAAGTCCGGGAACAATTACGACTGTCGGTAGATTCGTGGAAGCCATGGCGTATTAGAAGGGACGATCGCCCATGATGGTTGCGCGCTCCATGTGGCGCGGCGCCGGCCAGTAGTCGCTCACGGCATAGTGTTGCGTGGCCACGTTGTCCCAGATCGCGACACTGTTCGGCCGCCAGCGGAAGCGCACCTGGTACTCGGGAATCGCCGCCTGGCTAAGCAGGTAGTTCAGCAGCAGACTGGCGCCCGGCGTCTTGTCCTGCCCGAAGCGCACGTTCCCAGGCGTGTGGTAGTTGATGAAATGGGTCGAGAACGGTGTCACGTAAAGGACCTTCTCTCCGGTCTCGGGGTGCGTGCGGACTACCGGGTGGTCCACCAGGGGGTTTTTTCTCACCAGTTCCTCGCGCTCTTCCGGCGACATGATCGCGCCGAACGAGTGTTCGATGCCATGCTTGGCACGCAGGTGCGCGATCTTCTGCTTGATCTCTTCGGGGAGGTTCTTGTACGCCTCCACCATGTTCACCCAGATGGTGTCGCCCCCCACATCCGGACAGGAAATGCAGCGCAGCACCGCACCCTTGGGCGGATTCGGGCGCCACGAAGCGTCGCTGTGATAGGTGTTCTCGAAGTGGTCCCGCTTCTCGCTCTTGACGATCTCGATGAGACCCGGATAGCCGGGGACCGTGTTAGCAACTGGGTGGTCTTCCAGTTCGCCGAAGCGCTTGGCGAACGCAACGTGGTCGGCGCGCGAGATGTCCTGGTCGCGGAAGAAAAGCACGCGGTGCTTGATTAGCAGCGCCTTGATTTCTGCGAAAAGCGAATCGTCACGCGCGACGTCCGCGAGACTCACACCCGTCAGCTCGGCGCCAATCGAGCAGGTGAGTTGGTTGATGTGCATGTTGAAGTTTTCCTTCGGCGTATGAGATAGGCGGACAGGATCAAGTTGGGGATGCGAACAGCGTCCGGGCCCGTCATCCGGCAACGGATGGCTTGATTCAATTGTCGGCACCCACGTCCATAACGCGCGTGACCCATCGCGCCAGAACTTGGCCAGTCGTGCCACCTTTGCAGTACGTCATTCCAACATGCACTCGCACCGGCCTATCATCAGAGCCTCCGAGCCGTCAATCGTCGGCCGCATTGCGGCGCAGCGAATTATGTCCAGGCGCCTGCCCCCCCAAAGCTAGTAATGGGAGGCACTTTGGCAGCGGCGAATATCAGTCCTCATCGACCATCCAACACCATGAGTGAACCCCAAATTCCAACCGCTGCTCTTCATCAGTGGGTACTTGATCTCTGGCTAGCCGCCGGCAGCAACGAACGTGAAGCCCGCCTGACCGCCGACCATCTGGTAGGGGCAAACCTGGCTGGCCACGACTCGCACGGCGTGGGTATGATCCCCAAGTACGTGATGTCCTGGCTTGGCGATCAACTGCAACTGAATCAGCGGGTCAGCGTAGTCCATGACTCGGGAAGCATGCTGAGCCTGGACGGAAACCGCGGCATGGGCCAGGCAGTCACCGAGCAGGCTATGCGACTGGGCATCGAGCGCGCAAAGTATCACGGCGTTTGCGTGCTCGGACTGCGCCGCTCGCACCATCTGGGGCGGGTCGGACACTGGGCCGAGCAAGCGGCAGCGGCCGGCATGATCTCCATTCACTTCGTGAACGTCCTGTCCAAGCAGATCGTGGCACCGCACGGGGGCTTCGAGGCCCGCTACGGCACCAACCCTTTCACGATCGCCGTTCCCGTGCCCGGTGCGGCTCCCATAGTGCTCGACTTCGCCACCAGTGCGATTGCACTCGGGAAGGTGCGCGTTGCCAATAACAAGGGGGAGCCGGTGCCGCCTGGCTGCCTGGTCGACTCAAATGGCCAGCCGACCCGCGACCCGGGCGTCATGTTCCCGCCACCCGGCGACCCTCGCGGCGCGTTGCTTTCTTTCGGCGCACATAAAGGCTATGTGCTGGCGGTGATGTGCGAGTTGCTCGGCGCGGCTGTCACTGGTGGTCATACTATTCGGCCCGAAACGCTTACACATGAGCACTCGGTCTGGAACAACATGCTCACCATCGTTTTCGATCCAGACCGTCTAGGGAGCAGCACGACCTTTGGTCACGAGGTTCAGTCCTTCGTCAACTGGCTGCGCTCGTCCGCGCTGCAGGAAGGACACGAAGCAATCCAGTTGCCGGGCGAGCCGGAACGTGCCTCGCGACGCAACCGTGCGGAATGGGTACCGCTGGACAGCACAACGCTGAGCCAGCTCGATGAAGCCGCCGAACTCGTTCGGCGCAAGTGTGGCAAGTCGCCGGGACCGCTCTCCGCATTTGATCCCGGGGCCGCAAGACGTTGAGGCTCCGCCCCTGGGAAATCACGCATCGCCCTGATCTTGCCGCGCTTGACGGCCACCTGCCACTTCACGGCCTTGCCTTGCGTCTCCTTGCGCTTGTCCACGTCTGTGTAGCCAGCGTCGCCAAACGCGTGCTCCTCTTAACTTCTTTTGAAGGAGACGCAATTGAGATTTGTTGCATTTAACCGAAAAGACGGCCGTGAGGCACTTGGCGCTCGTATCGACGAGAACGTATTGGTAGACCTGACTGCCGATGGTTTGCCGGATTGCCTTGATGCCGTGCTGCGCGAAGGCGAGAGAGCATTGGAGCTGGCACGCCAGTCCGCTTCGCGAGCACGACACTTGGTCCGGCTGGATGAGGTTTGTGTTCTACCGCCGGTCCGAGCTCCCGGCAAGGCTTTGGCTATAGGCCTTAACTATGTTGACCATGCGAAAGAGAGCAACTTCGCCCCGCCCCAGTATCCGGTCATCTTTCAGCGTTACCCATCATCGTGGGTTGCGCACGATCAGCCGCTGATACGGCCACACGCCTCTACCCAGTTTGATTATGAGGCGGAGCTTGTGGCCGTCATTGGCAAACGCGGTCGTTACATCTCCACGGAGGATGCTCTTGAACATATCGCTGGCTACTCGATTTTCAACGATGGTTCCATCCGCGATTACCAGTTCCGCACGAATCAGTGGACACTTGGGAAGAACTTCGATGCCAGCGGCTCTTTCGGTCCGGAGTTCGTCACAGCCGATGAGCTTCCCCCAGGTGCTAAAGGCCTGCGTTTGATCTGTCGACTTAACGGCGAAGTCCTGCAGGATGCCAATACTAACGACATGATCTTTGATGTGGCGACGCTTGTTGCCGCGTGCTCGGAAGCAATGGAACTGCATCCAGGGGACATCATTATCACCGGCACTCCGTCCGGCGTTGGCTTAGCTAGAACCCCTCAAATATGGATGAAGCCCGGAGATATCTGCGAAATCGAAATTGAGAAGATCGGTGTTCTGCGCAACGCAGTAGTCGATGAAAAGGCCTAAGGAAACGCTGATTAAATCAGTGCGGAAGTCATCGCGGCATTGAGCAAGTGCGTTGTCATGGACATCCCATGATTCATGGTCCGGCGATGAAGCGACAGATCAGTTTTGCGGAAGCAGAAAGCCACGGCAAGAAGCGGGTGACGCGCCGCCAACGCTTCCTGACGAGATGGAAAACGTTGTGCCGTGGTCGCGGCTGATAGCGGCAGTCGAGCCGTACTATCCCAAGGGAAAATGCGGGCAGCCGCCGATCGGACTGGAGCGGATGCTGCGCATTTATTTCCTCCAGCAGTGGTATGGGCTGTCGGACGAGGCGCTGGAAGACGCGCTGTACGACAGCATGGCAATGCGCGCGTTTGCCGGGATCGACGTGGCCGTCGAAGGGGTGCCGGACGCGACGACGCTGCTCAGGTTTCGCCGCATGAATTCCGCCCCTTCCCTAGCATCACGAGATGCACGGGCCGATTTCGTGCATCGTTGATTGCCGCCCTCATTGATCAGCGCTTCTCTAGCGGGCTTCGCAGCTTGATTGCAGATGGGTTCGCGCGGCCTTATTGAACCTTTGCCTCAATCAGGAACGGACCGTCCGATGCGACCGCATGCCGGATGAGCCGGACCAGTTCTTCGACACTCGTAGCCACCGCGGCCTCCACGCCCAAGCTCTCCGCAAGCTTCGCGTAGCTGATTTCAGGACTGACCATCGAGAGCAGATGCTCGGCGCTCGGACCCCAGTCCTTGGCGCCGACATTGGCCATCTCGCCCTTCAGGATCTTGTAGCCGCCGTTGGCAAACACGATGGTCAGGACGTTGAGCTTCTCCCGAGCTTGCGTCCAGAGTCCCTGGATCGTGTACATGGCGCTTCCATCGCCCTCCAGGTTGATCACCTTGCGATGACCGCCAGCAATGGCCGCGCCGACTGCCATTGGGATCCCGGAGCCAATCGCGCCGCCGGTAAGCTGCAGATAGTCATGCGGCGCACTGCCACGCGAGACTGGGAAAAACGATCTACCGGCGGTAATCGATTCATCCACCACGATGGCATGCTCAGGCATCAGCGCGGCGACCGCTTGCAGGACAGCGTCGGGTGTCAGTGCGCCGCTGGGTAACGCCGGAGCCGCCGCTTCTCCGATTACAGGCTGCACTTGCAGTGCGCCGACACTGGCCGCCAATTCCTCCAGCGTAGCTTCCAGGTCGTCGGTCTCGGAGGTCAGCTCAATCAGATTGGTTTCCGGCGGCAGCAGCCAGTCTGGCTTGCCAGGATATCCAAACAGGGCGGCTGGGATTTTCGCACCGACAATGATGACATGCTTGGCCTCGCGGAAGGTGGCCAGGCCCTGATCGACAGGTGCTGGCGTCCTCGAGATTTCCACGCGTCCGGCGCCCCGTTCGATGCGGCCATTGGCATACTGGGCAAGCAGCGAAGCGCCAGTTGCAGCGGCGATACGGCTCGCATTCTCCAGCGGAGCGGCGCGAAGGGCGCGCCCCGACAGCAGTAAGATGGTGCGTTCGCCGCTTCGGAGAGCCCGTACTGCGTCTGCGAACTTCTGTGTCGAGGGCATGGTGGCCGGCGCGGGTGCGAAATCGACGGCTGGACCGACCCGGGTGTCGGTCCAGGCCGTGTCCGCGGGCAAGACAAGCGTCGAGATGCGTCCGGGCCGGGAGTTGGCATGCCGGATCGCCGCTGCGGCGTCCTCGGCAATATTGTCAGCGGACGTGGTCGTCCTGACCCAGTCGGAAACTGTCTGTGCTGTCCCCTCGATGTCACCGGTCAGGATCGAGTCTGTCACCTTATGGCCCTGTCGATGCTCGCCGACGATGTTGACCATGGGGCTCTGTGCCTTCCTCGCGTTATGCAGATTCGCGAGGCCGTTTCCGAGGCCAGGAGCAAGATGAAGCAGGGTTGCGGCAGGTTTATCCGCGATTCGCGCATACCCGTCCGCAGCCCCGGTCACCACCCCTTCGAAAAGACCCAGGACACAGCGCATGCCATCAACCCGGTCAAGGGCCGCGACAAAGTGCATCTCCGAGGTCCCCGGATTGGCAAAACAGACATCTATATCGCCGTTCAGCAGGGTACGGACCAAGACCTCAGCGCCATTGCTGCGTTCCATTTACAACTCCGATAGCAATTGGAAATTGATTGCTGTCTGAAGAAAGAAAAGCCTGACGAGCATCAGCACATCCGCCTGCTGGCCGCGCGGCGGGAGCTGATGTCGTTAGTTTTCTTTAAGACAGGCAGTTAGTCGGCAATCAGCACCATCTTGCCCATGTGCTGGCTCTTCGCAATATACGCGTAGGCGTCGGCGATCTCGTCCATCTGGAATGTGCGGTCGATCGGCAGACGCAGCTTGCCTTCACTGAAGAACGGCAGCAGATCCCGTGCGCATGCCATGATGCACTCGATGCGTTCCTGCTCGGTGCGCGTACGGAACGTGACGCCGATCAGCTTCAGGCGATTCTGCCAAAGCAGCTTGATGTCGAGCCGACCATACTGCTCCCCGCTCAATCGCGCAATATTGACCAGACGACCCTTCACGGCAAGACTCTTGACGTGGTCTTCAAAGACCGAGCCACCGATGGTATCAATGATGATGTCGACACCGCGATTGTCGGTCGCGGCCATGATGGCGTCGACTTGCGAGTCCTTGGACGCGTTGATACCTACGTCCACTCCGAAACCGACCAGGCGTTCCAGCTTTTCCGCCGATCGTGACGAGGCCATGATTGGCTTGGCGCCCATTGCCGACGCAATCATTATCGCGGCCATGCCAACGCCGCCCGAGGCGCCGTTGATGAACACCGATTCGCCGGCCTTTAGTTCGCCGTTGGTGACCAGCGCGTCATGGGCGGTGATAAAGACATTGGGGAACGCCGCCGCATCGACCCACGACACATCACGAGGAATCGGCATCAGCGCCAGGTCTGCCGCGACAACGTACTGCGCGTGGCAACCGCGACCATGACCCATGACGCGGTCGCCCTCGCGCCAGACAGTCACCTGATCGCCGACACGCACGACCTCGCCCGCAAACTCGACGCCAGCGGTCATCGGATTGCCGGACCGATGCTCGCGCATGTAGTTGACCTCGCCATAGTTGAGGCCCGATGCACGGACCCGAACCAGCACCTCGTTGGGACCGGGATTCGGAACGGGGATGTCTTGCACCTCGGCCCGGCCACCTTCGGCGCCTGGGATGATTCGTACTGCTTTCATTTGTACTCCAATCTGTATGGTTTGACGTGGCCGATTCACTCTGGCGTGAAGTTGATCGACCGCAACACCTTGCCGTGGCGCTCATAGGCCTCGCGGATGTCCTTATTCAGTTCCTCGGTGGTGAGCGGCAGACCTGGCTCCAGGCCCAACTCTGCGAGCTTCCCCTTCACCTCAGGTGCACTGAGGAATTGCAGCGTGGCATTCCTGACTTTGTCCTGAATATCCTGCGGCACGGCCGGTCTTGCCCAGAGCCCGAACCAACTGACTTCGCTCAGGGCTGGAAAGCCGAGTTCCTTGAACGTGGGCACATTCGGAAGTGCCGCCATCCGAACCGGATACGTGGTAGCAAACGCTCTAATCTTGCCGGACTTGATGAAGGGAATCGACGTCGAAGGCCCGTCCACCATGAGTTCAACATGCCCGCCCATGACATCCTGAAGCGCGGGCGGAGAACCCTTATAGCCCACAAAATTCATATCAAGCCCCGCCAACTGGGCGAACTGGACACCAGCGGTGTGCAGACGAACGCCGAAGCCAGGCGACGCACAGCTCAGCCTTTTCGGATTGGCCTTCACGTAGGCAATCAGTTCAGTCAGACTCTTGGCCGGAAGATTCGGATTGCCCACAAGCAGCAGGCCCTGCCGACTCACCTGGACGACCGGCTTCAGGTCCTTGAACGGGTCATAGGACACCTTCATCGCCTGTGGGACCTCGGTCACGATGCCACGCTGGATCAGCATGAACGTATAGCCATCTGCCGGCGATGAAATGAGGTCGTGAGCGGCGATCGCTCCGCTGGCACCTGGCTTGTAGTCGACGATCACCGTTTGATGCAGTGTGCGCGAGAGGCTTTCCGTGAGCAGGCGCGTCAGGATATCCGCCGCGCCTCCCGGAGGGGCGCCGAGCACGATCCGAATTACCTTGCCGCCGGGCCATTCATTGGCAGCATTCGCAGGTGCTGAAAGGCACATCGTGGCGCCGACGACTGCGAGCAGCGCCAGTCCAGCTTTGGCGAGAAATCCATTGTGGCTCAAGTGGACCTCCTTGTTTGTTCTGTCGCCGTGTTGGGAGTTCGGCACCACACGGTACTCGTGCGCGGTGCCGGCTGGTGTCAGTTCAGGCGTGGAGCGTGAAGCCGCGCTCGCCCGGCTTGCGAGAAGGTGGAAAGCCGTTCTTCGCAAGTGTCTCCTCGGTCGTCTCGTATTGCACGCCGAGCTTGTAGATCTCTCGCGCTTCGTCGCCGTTGGCGACTTCGCGGTAGAGTTCCCGCGCGATGCGCACGAGCTTTTCGACCTGCTGTACGGACGTCACGCGTTCGTGCTTGCGGCCCCACAGCGTGTCTTCGTTGCCGCAACGCACGTGCAGGCCCAGCGCGATGGCCATCGTAGTGATCGGCAGGTTGTTGCGGTCCAGTGTGTACACACTCGCGATCGCGCCATCGGGCAGTCGGTTGATGAACTCCATCATGTTGCGCGGGTTCGGGCCATCAAAGCCGCCGCCCAGTGCATTCCAGCAAAGGTTCACCGGACCCTTGTACACCCCGCGACGAATCATCCGCTCCAGCGTCTCGAACTGCCCCACGTCTCCGGTCATGAACATCGGCTGGATGCCGGCGTTCACCAGGCGCTTGATATGCTCTTCCACCCACGACGGATTGGCCGGAACGTGCATGTTTCGATACGCCTCGTACAACACCGGATCCGCCCGCGACGTACCCGCCAACAGGTCCGGCGTCTTCATTTCCATGACGTTCATCTGGTTCGTGTTGATCGCCACCGTCACCTGGTCCGGAACCGGGCTCAGCTCGGCCAGCATGTGGCGCGTATCGTCGTTCAGCCACTTCGCCACTTCACCCTCGCTCTCGGGAGCGAAGGAAATGGAGCCACCGACCTGGATGATCATCTTGGGCACTGCCTCGCGCAGGCGCCCGATCATTTCATTGAACATCGACAAACGCTTCGATCCCTTGCCATCGGCTTCGCGCACGTGAAGGTGCAGCACAGTAGCCCCGGCGTTGTAGCAGTCCACCGCCGTCTGAACCTGCTCGTCCAGGGTCACTGGGATGTCCTCGGAATCGCCCGGCAGGTATTGCGGACCATAGGGAGCAACTTGGATCACCAGCTTTTGTTGAGTCTCAGGATGCAGGGAGTCATCTAGAAAATGCATGTCTCATTCCTCAATGAGTGACGGGGTTAGGCAGCCAGCAAGTACCTGGCGTGTTGGATCATTGGAAAGATTCCTCATCTGATCCGTGGTGTTTGAGTTCACATGGCGCCGGGCTTCAGGCAATCGACACCTGGCGCCGTACCACGAGAGGTGTCCCAGAACGCCTCACTGTTCGGCTATCCGCGGAAACCGTCCGGGCCGGTAGAGAGACGGGAAATTCAAGGCCATCTCTCTCGGGCCTGACGGTTAGAGATTGTCTGCAGTTCCATCAGATGTCACATGACGGGCAGCGTCACAACTTGGCCAATCGCGTCAGGCTCGTCGCACCGTGGGCGGGATATCGATGTTTCCCGGGAGACGTGTGGTTAAGTCGGGTCGGACGTTATCTACCAAGCACAATCCAAAGCAGATAATGTGAACGACGATTTGCCCCGAGCTAGGTGTTTACTCGAACTCCTATATAGGAGTCTTGACACCGGAGTCCCATGTGAATAACTTCCCGTGAATTGCACGGCGCCGTAGATCTGCATGGCGTAGCCGCATTACTTCGCTTCGCGGTGAACACACCCCAAAGCGACGATCGATCCCATCGCGAAGTGATTCGCACCAACGAACCTATGAGCACCCTGATTCGTAGTGCCCTTCTAGTGAAGTTCTTCGAGATTGCCCGCACCTTGGGGGCCGACCCTGAGCGCATGATTCGTCATGCAGGAGCCGATTGGTCGAGCGATTCTTCGCCCGATCTACATGTTCCGGAATCATGGTTAGCAACAGCGCTTGAGTCCACCGAAAAGAAGTCAGGCTGCCCTTCCGTGGGCCTGCTTATGTCCGAGGCATGGCGGCTGTCCGATTTCGGACCTATCAGCCTGTTGTTGCAGCATCAGCCTACGCTTCGTCACGCGCTGGGACAGTTGGAGACGTATCGCCATCTGCTGAGCGAGTCTGTGGCCGTGCACGTCGAGGAGCTCGACGATGTCGCTATCGTCCATCTGAAACTGATCACCGAGCGGCCGAACCCTGGAAGGCAGCCTGTCGAACTTTTTGTTGGCAACTTCCTGTGCCTGATGAAATCCATTCTTGGCGGGAAGGGGAAGCCGCGGAGCATACATTTTTCGCATCCGGCGCCAGCGTCTCTGCATATTCACCATCGCGTGTTTGGCGCGAGAGTCGACTTCGGATGCGACTTTGACGGCATCATCGTCGACAGGCAAGACCTGGACCGCCCCAATCCCCTTGGCGACGTGAACCTCTCACGCTACGCCAAAGAGCTTCTTGACCAATATTCGCGAGGCAGGCAAGTTTCAACGGCATCCAATGTGCGTCGTGCGCTCCACCTGCTTTTGCCACTGGGGCGGACTGGCATCGACCAGATTGGGCAGAAGCTCGGAATGAGTCCGCGTACGTTGCAGCGACGGCTTGATCTGGAAGGGGAGGGATTCTCGTCGCTAGTCAATGACGTCCGGTCCGATCTGGCCAGACGCTATCTTGGGGACCATCGATATCCAGTCGCCCAAGTCGCGACGCTACTTGGATTCTCCGAGGCCAGTACTTTCTCTCGCTGGTTCACAGTGCAGTTTGGCGAATCCCCAAGACGCTGGCGAGGAGACTCGCTCCAACAAGTACCGCTTTCCATAGTCGGCGCTTGACCTTCTGCCAAATCGGACGCTCGACGGCCGTCTGCGCCCCTGCCGAGATCGGATACTGATCGATTCAGTGGCAATTTGTGGCCCGAATATTTCCCCCCGGAAATCTCGGGCCGCAGGTGAGCAGCATGAACCTCAGCCGGTCCTCTTCTCCTCGAGCTTCTGACGCAAAACCGCGCGCAGATCCTCGCCATAGCCAGTCAGCGTGCCGCTGTCGACGGCAAGTAACTGTCCCGTGATCATGTCAGCGCGATCACTCGCGAGGAACGACACCGCTTCGCCAATTTCCTCGGGTTCACAGTACCTGCCGAGGGGCTTCGTACGCTTGATCAGCGCTTCACGCTTCTCAGGTGATGCATATGCCTGGATGGCGGGCGTCATGATGCCGCCGGGGCAAACCGCGTTCACGTTGATGCGTTTGTCAGCCAGTTCCCACGCGAGATGCTGGGTGAGCCCCGACACGGCGTGCTTTGACGCGGTGTATTCCACGCTGCTGAAGAATGCCATGCGCAGGCCGGCGATCGACCCGATGTTGACGATCTTTCCCTTGCCACGCTCGCTCATTGTGGGAACGACCGCCTGGCAGCAAAAGAGAATACCTTTGACGTTCACGTCCATCACGCGGTCCCAAGCTTCCACTGGGACGTCCACCACTCGCGCGATCCCACCACCGACGCCGGCGTTGTTCACGAGAATGTCGATGGTGCCGAACGCTTCCAGCGTTTGTGCGGCCATCGATTCCGTGTCTTCCTTGCTGGTTACGTCGGCCTGGATGGCAATCGCCCGCTTGCCCTCCGGATCAATGGCAGATGCGACGCGTTGCGCGGCCTCAAGGTTCAGGTCGACCACAGCGACCTTTGCGCCTTCACGGGCCAGCACCCGCGCAATGCCTTCACCCCCTCCCTGACCGCCACCGGTAACGATCGCCACCTTGTCCTTCAACTCCATGTCCCTCTCCTCCTTGCAGTGAAAAGCTGAGCCTAGGTTGATTGTCGGGGCGATTCCTAGCAAGCGCGTAACGGTTAGCGCCACAAATTGGCGAATCGCGCCAAGCCCGAGTTTGACGTTGCGAGCCAAGTCATGGCGTGATTGGCTACGCGAGCAAGACCGGCTTTCGTCGAAAATCCGCCAAACAGCACGACGCCGCGGCGGGATTCACGCGTTACGGCAACATCATCGGCCCGCAGACTGCGGCGCACACCTCAAAGCGGCACCGCGAGGAGACAGAGAATGAACCACACGAATTCCAACCTGCTCGAGGGCAAGGTAGCAGTGATTACGGGGGCCAGCCGCGGAATCGGCCGCGCCATAGCGCTTGCGTATGCCAGCGCCGGCGCGGCTGTGGTGTGCAGCGCCCGAGGCGATGCTGAAATCGCCGAAACAGCGCGGCTGATTACGGAGGCGGGTGGCCGAGCAATCGCACATACCGTAGACGTGGAAAAATATGCAACGGTCTCAGCGCTCTTTCAGCGCGCCGTTGAAGCGTTTGGCGGCGTTGATATTGTGTTCGCCAACGCGGGGGTCTCGCTCGAACGGCGCAAGATTGCCGAGTGCGATCCAGAACTCTGGCGCAAGACCATCGATATCAATCTGACCGGCGCCTTCCATACCGCGCACGCGGCCATTCCCCACCTGCGTCAGCGTGGCGGCGGCAAGATCATCATGATGGGCTCCGGGCAACGCAAACTGCCGAATCCAAATGGCATTTCCGCCTACTCTTGCTCCAAGAGCGGCCTGTGGATGCTCATCCAGTCCCTGGCAATGGAGTTGCGGGAAGACAATATCAGCGTCAACGAACTGATTCCGGGACCGGTCAAGACGGAGATGACCCGGAACTCCGTCATCCCCCCCGGCGAGTGGTTCAAGGAAGTTGACGACGTTATTCCTCTCGCATTGTTCCTGGCAGGCATGCCCGATACAGGCCCCAGCGCCCAGAGCTTCAGCCTCATGCGTCGCGCTGCGTGATGTCGCGGCGAATGAAAGCCACACCTAGTACCTACCACGTTACGAATCCCACGGAGTTGCAAATGGATCGTCGCAGAAGTATCCCCATGCTACGCAAAGCAGCAGTTGCTGCGGTAATGTCCCTGGTCGTGCCCGCGGCCATGGCGGCATGGCCGGACAGGCCTGTGAAGGTGCTGGTACCGACCCCGGCAGGCGGGGCATTTGACCTGGTGGCGCGGATTTTGGCCCAACAGTTGGCGACGGATCTGGGCCAGCCCTTTGTAGTAGAGAACAAGCCAGGCGGCGCAGGCAACATCGCAGTGAAAGCCCTGCTGGCGGCACCGCCCGACGGGCAGACGATCCTAATCAATACAACCAATGTGATCACGGAGATTCCGCATGTAATGCAGGTCTCCTTCGACCCGCTGAAGGATTTGAAGCCTGTGGCCGCATTGGCAAAATCTGTCACCGTGCTGATCGGTTCGCCAAATCTCCCGGCCCGTGATTTTCCTAGCCTGGTGCAATACATCAAGGCTCATCCTGGCACCATGAGCTACGCGTCCTACAGCGCCGGCACGATTTCGCACTATGCTGGGGAAATCATGAATCAGAAAGCCGGACTCGATTTGCAGCATGTGCCATTTGCCGGGTCGCCACAGGCCCTGCCGCAGGTGGTCGGCGGCCAGATTCCGCTGATGTATAACGGTATCGTCAATTCCCTGCCGATGATTCGGTCCGACAAGGTTCGCGCCTATGCGGTGGCCTCCAAGCAGAGGTCCGCCCAACTTCCGCAGGTTCCGACCTTCGCCGAGCTAGGTTATCCGGATATGAACTTTGGCAACTGGGGGGGCGTCTTTGTGTCAGCCAAGATGTCCGGCGAGTTGATGCAAAGGATCCACGATGTAGTCTACAAGGCTGCCTCGGAGCCAAAAGTGCAAGCCAAGATCCGCGAACTCGGCTTCGATACCATGCCATCACAGACCGTCCAAGAACTTAGCGAGGCAATTCGAACGGAGTATTACCGTAATGCCGACATCGTGAAGACTTACCATATTCATCAATAAGCAGCAGGGAGCCGGGCCTCAGGGATAGCCGATTGTTTCAACTGCGCCCTTGCCGCGTGTTCAGGACGAGCAAGGGTTTATGGGTAAGAGCGGTAGACCGATGGCCGTAATGCGTTGAGATCGGCCATTGTCTAGTGCAAAGCGGAACGCCCGCTATGGGTCGGCTACAGCCCGTCGCCACGGAGTTCTCCGAGAGCCTGGGCAATCGGTCTCTTCCCGGCCATGAAGCGTCGTAGGCCCGCGCGATCACTCGGTCGTTCGACCGTCGGCTCCAGCCAAGCCAACGGACTTTCGCTGGTCGGCGATGCTAGTCGCTTCATCGGCTAAAGCGCCGTCCGTGACCCCACCGCAACGCCTGAGCCCGAACTCCACCGAGTTGTCCTTGAAGTTTCCGGCCAGACGAGTGAGCCGCCCGAGTACGTTACCGAACCTTATTTGCTCTCTGCTCGCGTCACTTGCCACGCGACAACCTTCCAGTGTCCTTTCTGGTTGACCCAAACTACTGTTCTGCGGAGGTCGATCGGATCGAACGGTTTGCCGCTAAGCGACCCCTTGAAAGTGAGCAGAAGGTGAACGACCGCCGTATCGCCATACACATGTATTGTTTTCTCTCGGACGTCAATTGACTCGTATTTTAGAGAGCCAGACTTGAGATCCGCGATGTCCTGATCCTTCGTGAACAGCTTGCCGTTGCCGTGGACGATTGTGGCGTCGTCAGCGTAATACTTTTGGTAGAAGTTGGTGTCGCCTTTCAGGTTTGCCTGAATCATCTCATCTGAGAGCGCGGAGATTTGCTGCTCGACATTTCCTCCTTGGGCGAACGCGAGCGGTGCAGCCAGCAGCCAGGCAGAGAACAGCGCCGACGCAACGAGATTGAGTTGTCTCATAAATACGCTCCTATGGAGTGCTATACGTAAAAAAACGCAACAACTTCCTGAGTTACTCCGTCCGTGGTCACGTAGGTGGCTCATTGCGGCAACGGAGCCGCTTTACTTCGCTTGCAGATCCTGCACCCGCTTGTACGCGTTGATCGTCCATGCGCGCCTGCAGAACGGTTATTGCTTTCGCACTTGCGACCAGGTCAATCAAAGATGCTGTCATGAAGCGGCGTATGTACGCTCTCGCACAAAACACTACATCTTGTTGAACAATGTTTATAGGCGATAGCCCGATTTTCCGCTGCGCAAGAGAGAAGGAAGTCAGTTCCGTGTGGAACTGGATTTGCCTGATGTTTTGCGATGCCTGGACTGGCCCGGCCCTGAATCCGGCAGGGAGCGTCGATGGTGACAAGAAAGCGCAGGAGCTGCATGCAAAGCGGGACCGCTTTGGCCGAGCAGTTGCCGATCGACCCAAGCGCACGAATGACCGTTGTACCCCTTAGGAGTGGCCATCGAGGTCGGGCCGGGTCGATGGACAGCAACGGGTCGGTCAGAGACGGCTCCAGATTCGCGGCCGGGATCCGGCTGAGCTGGGTGTCAATACTCCCGGCGAGGTGATCTCACGACTAAACGGCTCACTACCGTGACACGTCGTGTGATAACAAGTGGGCTGCCCGGGCAGTCTTGCCGTCACCTCAAGTCTTGCGCGTTAATAGTCGTTTACTGAGGGCTGGGCCGTTCGCGGTTCCCGAGCTTTTTGGGTATTCAGTCTTACCACGGCATTGTTCCCAGTGATGTAGCCGCGATGACGACTGGCGGGCGGCTCATGAACGTCCGCGCAAGACACTAAACTTCGATACACCGGCTGAACGATTCCAACAAGCTGCTGCACTGACCGGTTGAATCCGCAGTCGGCAGCCGCCGATGACGGCCGTCGACCCTCACGACTGTCACTTGCAGGTTGATCGGATTCACACCTGTACGAATACGGCGCCCAGGCCATATTGCTTGATCAAGACGATAAGGTGAGACAGCGTCACGCCTCTTATACCTAAACGCGATTTCGCGTTGTTGACGGCTGTCGAGCTCCCAAGCGCTATCGCGAATTAGCGCCTGCTTTGGTAGCACCGTCCGCCGGTCCCGCTGCATACGCCAGAATCGCCAAGAGGGCAAGGCACCAGACGATGAGCGCGCCCGATGGAAGGTCGAACATCATCGAGATCAGCAAGCCAACGGCATAACCCGCAATACCAATCAGATAGGCGCACCACAGGCGCGACGTGCTGCGGTAGTTTCTGACACCGAGACTTGGAACGATCAGGCTCGCAAACACGAGATACACCCCCACTAGCTGCACCGAGATAGTGACCGCCACCGCGAAGATCAGGTAAAAGCCTAGGCGGCCGAGCCTTTCCTTGAACAAGAAATTGAGTGCAGTAATGAATGCCGTGCCGAGGGCGGGGACCCAAAGCTGGTCATAGCGTACCCACAGAATCTGCCCGGCGAGAAGATCTCGTAAATGCTCGCCACCATGCGGATTGTGTGCGAGAAGCAGCAATCCCCCGGTGGCGGCCAATACGAACAGCACGCCGATTTGCGCCTCTTGCACGGCAGGCCAGCGCTTCTCGGTCCAGGTCAGCAGAAAGGCTCCCAACACTGCGGCGGTGCCGGCTGCGACTTGTACCTGCCATCCGTGATCGATATCCACCATGCCGGCGAGTATCACGCCGAGTGCGGCGATTTGAGCAATCGCGAGATCGATGAACACGATACCGCGCTTCAAGACTTGCGCGCCGAGGGGAACGTGGGTGATGAGAACGAGCAGTCCCGCCAGAAAGGCGGGCGCCACGATGCTCAGGTCAATGGCATCCAGATTCATTTGGCTCCCTCGAGCAGGCGTTGTAGCGTGACGTCGAACAAGCCGAATAAATCTTTGGCCTTGTCGTCACCGCCGACGGTAAAGGGCAAAACCACTGTCGGAATATGCGCATGGTCGGACAGCCATTCGGACGCACGGCCATCCTGGTATGCGGCGCGCATTACAATTTTTGCGGGGTCGCGCTGCAGTTGATTGACCAGTTCGGACAGGTGCGCTGCACTCGGTTCGACACCGGGTTTCGGTTCCAGCGTGCCGACTGCGCGCATACCGAGCCAGTTCAACAGATATTCCATGTTCTTGTGATGCTCGACTACCGCGACACCTTTTAACGGCGCGGCTTGCTGCTCCCATTTTCTGATCGCGCCGTTCCAGCGTGTGCTGAAGTCCTTGTAGCGCGACTGGTAGTACGCCGCATTCGCGGAGTCGATCTGCGCAAGGCGCAGCGTCAGGACTTCAGCGATGCGTGCGATGTTGCGCGGATCTTGCTGGATATGCGGGTTGCCAGCGGCGTGCACATCGCCCTCGCTGCGATCGAGTCGTGTTGGGATTTCCAACTTCGGCACCAGCGAGCCAACCTCGAGATAGCCCGGTTGGCCAGGCGCGATTTTGCCGTTGCCGGATTGCTGCAGCAGGATAGGTAGCCAGCCGACTTCCAACTCAAGGCCGGTGCAAACGAGCAGGTCGGCATTGCGCGTCCTTGCGATCAGGCTGGGCCGTGCTTCGATCCGATGCGGGTCTTGCAGCGCGGTCGTGGCACTCGATGCCTTTACCTTGTCGCCACCGATCTCGGATGCCAAGGAGGCCCATTCCGGTTCACACGCCAACACGTTGACAGTGGCATGCGCGGGTAAAACCAACAACATGACGAGTGACGCCGCGAGGCTCAGTAGTGTCTTTTTCATTCTCTGCTCCTAGAAAGTGTGGGCGCCGTGCACACCCAAACTCATGATGTATTGAAGGAATATCTGGTAGTCGGTCGCGTCGGGACGCGACTTGTCGCGCGCGTATTGCAGGCGGAAACGGCTGAACTCGGACGGCGAATAATCCAGCATGACAGTGGCACGCGAGGGGTTGTACGAAGACAGCAGCGGGAAGTCACTGGAACTCAGCGTGCCGCTGTTGACGAGGCCGATGGATGGCGAACCCGAATACAGCTTGTCGTAGCGCAGGCCGACGCGCCACGTTGGCCGGAATTGATAAACGCCTTGCAGATACCAGCCTGATTGCGCACTTGAGTAGTTATTCGTGGCCGGGCCCGTTGCCGCCGCCAGCGTGTCGTGAGTCAGCGTCCCGTTTTCCCTGCGGTGGAAGTACTCGCCTTGCAGTTTGAAATTCGTCTGCGTGGAATTGCCGTTTGGTGCCCACTTGTAGACGCCATCGACCATCCAGAGATCTCCGTGGCCGTTGAAGGAGTTGGTGACTGGGGTGCCGGCGCTATTCACGTCGTCGTAGGTTCGGTTGGCTGCCCCGGTGTGCACGTAGGACAGGCCGGCGCGCCAACTTGCGCTTTCGCCAATGTCATCACCGACATGGCCGAACACGGCGACTGCGCCTGCACCGTTCTTGTTCTGCGCACTACCGGGGAACGCGCCACCATTGCCGACTTCCGTTCCCAGTTCGATGAAGCGTTCGGTCGGTGCCAGCCAGCGCAATTGCACGCCGTCGGTCTTGTATTGGCCTCCGAGAAATGCCTGGTAGACGAGTGGTGCATCGACGAAATCCCACGCATGCGCGTGGATGCTGTTGAGATAACCGACACCGGAAAGCATGCGGCCGCCTCGCAGATTGAGCCCATCCGACAAGCTCTTGGTCTGGAAGTAGGCCTCCTCGACGTCCACGCTGTTGTCGCCGGCGATTGAAAAGGTCAATACGCCGGCAAAGTGCGGATCGACGTTCGCGCTGAGCGTCAATTCAGATTCGCCGAGGCTGAAGCTGCGGCTGCCAGGGCCGATATCCTTGCCGGCGGGGATGAAGCCTTGCAAGCGGAATTTGTTCGGGTCTTGCGAAAGATTGGCGTAGGTGCCGCCGAGAATGGCCGAAATGGCGGGATTGAAGGCATTGGTATTACTCGCAGGCGTGTTCGGTGCGCCCTCGGCCGGTGATGCTCCCCCGGCTGCAACGACTGGGACTGGCGAAGGGGAAGCAGCGGGGGAGGCGGCACCGGGAGCGGGCACCTGTGCCGCTTGCGTTTCCGCTGCCTGCAATCGTTTTTCCAAAGCTTGAATGCGCGCTTCGTAATCCTGTTTCATTTGGCGAATTTCCTCGCGCATTTGCGCAAGGTCCTGGTCGTCGGCTGCATGCGCAATGCCGAACGAACCATAGGCGGCAGCGAGCGCTGCCACCAGAGCACTAGTCCTGAACATCGTGATCCTCCGAGCGAAAGGAGAAAGGTCGCTCGGACAGCGTTATACGAGCGGCGACAAAAGAATTCAGAGGAGTGGAGAAGGTGGGGCACGCGAATCGAAACAGCGGATCGACTCGGATAGGAAAATGATAAACGGAGCCTGGCCCGCCACCCGCGTTTCAATGGCGATGGTGAATATCGCCAGCGGCACAGCGGGAAGGGCAGAAACGAGTGTCGAAAAGGCCAGACACTGTGCACAGTGCAGATCGCCAGGTAGCTGCTGATCATGCGACGTGTCGGATGCTGTCAAAGTGATCGGTGCCAATTCCGACACACAATGCGCAACAACGTGCACTGATCCCAGGTACTGGGACAGGACTAGCAGCATTGCCAGCAGAATTGCGAAGGTGCGTTGACGAAGCATCACGACCGGCGATTACGTCGGAATCTCGGACCAAGCCGCCAATATGTTGCAACTGAATTGCATATTGAAAGAAAATTCATTGACTGGCGTCAATGTTTAAATTGTAGCTGATCAGTCTGGCAGTAGTTCCCACAGGGCCGCCGGCCGGTGCGCAGCACGCCGCCCGCAAGCTGCGCTTGGGGGTTCCCTCCGCCCTCCGCGCTCCGGCGGAGCCGGTTACTTCAATCGTTGAGCGTCCGCTTCGGAGCAAGATGACAGGCCGTTGTGGGTCGGCAGCCGCCGATGACCGCCGTCGGCCCTCAAACGGTGCGCCGACGGCAGAGGTCGGCCAGTTTGAGTCAGCAACGACTGTGCCCCATGTCTTCGTCGCCAATATTGGGGAAATCTGCTGCTGCAAAGCCGAGCAAGGAAATTGCACACCACCAGTGGTTCTCGCAACTGGAACTGTGGGAGGTTGCAATGAGCCCCACGACGCGTCAGATCATTGCAAGCTTCTGGCTGGCACGCGAGCGCTAAGGTGCGTATCTTCTCTGGCGGTTACATCGGGCGAGCAGACAGCAGGTGGTACGACAGTTGCTTGGTCAGGTGCCATAACGGGGGCTAAGCTCCAATCGGGGGCAACTTGGTCAAGGGGAAGCAAATGAAGCCTGCTGCTCAGCGGCTGAATTTCTGGAGCACGCCCGTTGGGGTGCGATCCCCCTTGAGCCACTCATAGGTGCCTGCATCCACGTCTGACAACTCTGCTGCCCATGCGAATGAGCACAGTCCGAGGAGCTCCAATCCCATCAGCAAGCGTATCCCGGCCATTGCCTATCCTTTCGCCCGAGTCATAGCATCACAAACGAGGAACGCCTCAGCCTATCAATAGATATGGAAGTTAGGGGTGGCAACTGTGTGCCAGCCCGCACCGGCATGTTTCGCTCATAAAACCGCGGCGGCAGCGTCTTCAGACGCGAGCGACCATTCTGGTGGCGGTACGACGTCGACGCCTGTCATGACACTCATAGCAACATCCCGGACGATGTCCCTCAATCGGCTGACCGGTCGAGAAGGGTCGGGTAGCGCCGACCGGCGCCCTCCCCCCGGCCGCCTCAAGTCGGCCACTACCCACCTCTCGCATACGTCGCCGATCGGACGCGGCGGCAGCCTGTTCCTTGAGGCCGGTGTGAACGCCATCAGCAACGACGCTTCGAACCACCCCAACGTCGGTCTGAAGAGAACCTCGTGCTCAGCGTCGGCGGCATCGTGGGCGCGGCGTCTGACGCTTCTAATCATTTCTGACGGGCCTAGCGCTGCGCCTGGCCCGGCAGAAAGCTGCCTTCGCGCCGCTATTTGTGAAACTCGCCGTTGGCGGGGAACGTCGCGTACCGAAGGCCCGGGTCCGGAAGGGAAATCAGGGTCTCCCGCCCGCCAAATCAACAGTCGCGCCAGTATCCTTGACGACCTTGTTCCAGCGTACGTACTCGCCATGAATCAGCTCGCGATATTGGCTTGGCGTACCACCGGTAGCCTCGACGCCCTGTGCATTCAGTGCTTTGACAACCTCACACCCCTCCCAAGGTAGGGGTGTGGCGTCATTCGTGCGGTGTCGCACATACCGTCTATGCCTGCGCGGGCAGCGTCCCCCAACCGGGCAGCGCAACGCTCAGCCCCAAGAAGAAAAAGGAGAGGCACAATGGCTGAGGACACCACCGCACCGGATCGACCGTTTGAAGATTAGTTGCTATTCGCCCTCCGTCGCAATATCTGCGGACGAGTCGTCTTACCAGCTTTAGGCGTCCCCCCGTCCTGCATTTTGCCACTACCGTACGCCGCCCCACATACGGACGCCAAGATGCAGTCTTGTAGACTGGCCTCGGGCATCTATTCTTTCAAGAGTTTGCCAGCAGCCGGTCCCACCAGAGCTGTTCCAGTGATCCATAACTGAGCGACGAAGATGCCTCATTCGAACGAGCCAAAGGTGGCGAATACCAAGCCGAAGCGCGTCAGCTTGGCTCTGCAGGGTGGCGGCGCCCATGCTGCCTTTACGTGGGGCGTGTTGAACCGGCTGCTTGACCAGGTAGCCAAAGGCAACCTGCTCATTACCGGGATCAGTGGAACCAGCGGCGGCGCCTTGAACGGTGCGGCCTGTACAAGTGGGCTGAACGAGAGCCCAGCAAAGGCGAAGGAACTCCTGGAACAGCTTTGGGAGTCCGTCGGTGCTAGCTCCTATTGGTTTCCGCCCTTCCATAACTTTCCGATATCCGGCCTTCACTCGCCGCAGCAGTTTAACGTCGACTACAACCCGATCGTCATCTGGCAAGGGATGCTTCAGCAAACCACCTCGCCATACATGACGCCTTGGGTGAAGAACCCGCTGCGCACCATCCTCTCACGGCTCATACCGGATTTCGCGACGATCACGCAGCACAATAACCAAGCTCCCGATTTATTCGTCTCGGCGACGAACGTCAATAAAACCGCGCTCCGGATTTTCAAGCCTACGGATATCACCGTCGATGTATTGATGGCTTCAGCCTGCTACCCAACGATGTTCGAACCGGTGAAGATCGAAGAAGAATACTATTGGGATGGTGGCTATATGGCCAACCCTGCCCTCAAGCCGCTTGTTCAACAAGAGGCGCACGACATCCTGACTGTCCTGATTAATCCCCTCCACATGGAGAAAGGTCCGCCCCAGCTACCGCGTCAGATTGTGAACCGGATCAATGAGGTAAGCTTTGGCGCATCATGGGTGACAGAGATGAAGCAAATCGCGTCACTCAACAAGCTCATCCAACGAGGCCTCTTAAGCCCGGACGCAAGAGACGAGGACGGCCGCCCCTATGCCGAGAAACGCTTCCACGTGATCGCCGCGCCCCACTACATGGAAGAAATTGGTGCCGCGTCGAAGAGTACGCCGTCACGAGACCTGTTTCGCGCGCTGCGTGATGCTGGGTCGGAGACGGCGGAGACGTGGCTTAAGAAGAATCTCGAATGTGTAGGCGTGACGTCTACGTTCGAAGTCGAACAAGAAATCAAGGCAAGGACAAAGGGAACAGCCGCCGCGATTCAATCGCTGAAGCCAGGCATCGGGAAGCCGCTAGAGTAACCGCTTGGATGAACCGGCCGCTTCAGGACTCGTGAAAGCCAGTGGCCGGGCGGCCGTACCTCAGGGTAGAGCGTCTCCGACAACTGCTGGACGTTGGGCCCTTGCGGCAATGAGATGTGTTTGTCGTGGCGCCGTAAATTCGGAGCACAGAACCGAAGATCGCACCGCCCGGCATCGAGCCGGGCGGCCACGGCAGTCGATAGGCCGCGAAACCTGTGCGGCGGCGGTCAACCCGGTGACCAGACCTTCACCAGGCGTTTCACAAACGTGAAACCGCCTGCCCTGGGGAGAGCGACCGCCCAACGACATCAATTGCCGCAAATTCCTTCATAGCAAGCTCCGCACTATTAAAGTCTATCGACCAATCTCTGTCATAAATTTTGCAGTCCGGGCACAATTTCTCGCTGGTTAGCCGGCGGCACGTTCGATGGCAAGTGCCGTGGGGGCGTGATGCCGTTACCCGCTTCGAATTGGTCTCGCGAAAGTGAGACCACCAAGATCTACTCGAACCCGAAGTGTTTGCGGTGCCAGGCGAGGTAAGGTGCGTGCCGGGGGTGTACGGATCGCAAGCGATCCGCTTTAACAAGTTCAGCCAGCCCAGCCTCGGCCTTGAGCAGCACCGTTCCATCATTCTGAAAGGCGATCAAGCCACTGTCGAAAAGGCGGTCGATGTTGGCGGACAGCAGCAGCCCGTTGTATTCGTGTCCAGGCACTCAGCCGCGGTGTCGCACAGGGCAAACGGGGGCGCGTGCGAGGCACTGAGGACTTCTTCGATAGCGCATCCTGTCAGGGCGCACCGAGCATCCCACAAGCGCAGCATCCGCTTCCGATAGCCACCCGCTCGGTTGTGCTCGGTGTCGGGCCGCACCCGGCCATTTTCTGCCATCCGCTATCGAAAGATTCAGCCACTCGAGTGGCTGCTCTCATTACAAAGGGGACTTCTACGCGAAGCTGGGGAACGTTCGCGAACTCACAACGCGCAGTCCTGTCAGCGTAGGCACTACGAACCTTTCATTGGACGACGCTCAATATGCTCGCGCGAGATCTCGATTCGGCCTCGCGAGAGAACAATGACTCCCGTTGCCTCCAGCCGGTTCAATTCGAGACCCACGCGATAGCGGGAACCACCAACGGATCTCGCCAGGTCCGCTTGCGTCACCTCGATACAGATTGTGGATGGACTGCCCTGCGGTGACCGCCTTGCCAACTGGACAAGGCGAGCCCATACCTTGTCCGCAAGTGCCTCGAAGGTCTGCGTGCTATACATTTCCAGCACATTGTTCAACCTGCTGGCGAGCATCAGGGTGATGACGAATGCTGTCGTCGAATCATGCCGAAGATACTCCAGGAGCCGGTCTCGCTGGATATGCAGTACCTCGCATTGACGATCGGCAATGATGTCGAAGTTGAAAGGCTGGTTGGCGATCACCGGTGCCAGGGCACCGATCATGCCGGGTTCGATCCAGGCAAGGATGTTCTCGTTCCCGGCGGAGTCATGACTGCAAACGCGCAATAGTCCCTTCTGCACGGCCAGGATCGATTCGGCGTGATCGCCCGCCCAATGCAAGACCTGGCCCCGCCTCCATTGCCGCAGAACGCCGATTTCGCGAAAGGCGAGAAGGGAATGCTCAGGCAAGACCTCCACGCCGTTGATATTTGGCGATGAGCGTCTGGAAGGTGGCCTGGCAGGTACTTTCATGTCCGCCTCCGTCTAAGGGAAGGTACTAGTGCGATTTGCCACGTAGGTGGCATTTCTCGAATGGTACCTCGGCTAGATTGACCACACCCGATCGCCAGGAAGCGCGCCAACGCAACCTGTGCAAAGTGGCCCAATGGAACCCCTGGACAGGCAAGATGACTGAGACTGATTTTCTTTCCCTCGCAGAGCAATACTGGCACGGTCAGGTCGATCTGCTCGAGACCGACCATCCTGTTACCGGGACGTATCCCGGTGCCCAGGAACTTGCACCCGGCCTGCTCTATTTCAAAGGGGTGGCGGCGATTACGGTGATTGACACCGGCGCGGGACTCATCATGCTGGATGCCGGTACCCGCGGCGACATGGACCGCGTTTTCGAAGCGGTCCGGGCGTGGCGCCCCGATACTCCGCTGGTTGCCGCCGTCTTCTCCCAGCACCATCTCGACCACATCTGGGCAACGCGCCGCTTCGACGAAGAAGCGGCAAAGCGTGGCTGGGCCGCGCCGGTTGTGTATGCACACTCGCTGCTGCCCCAGCATCTGGACCGATACCGGAAAACGGCTGGCTGGATCGATGCCGTCAAGGCGCGACAGTTTAGCCGTCAGCTCGGTCGGGCAAAGGGTCCAACGGATTTTCGCTATCCGGACGTGACGTTCGACCGGGCTCTCACTTTGAAGATCGGAGCGTTGACCTTCGAGTTGCGGCATGCCCGGGGCGAAACGGACGATCATGTCTGGGTGTGGGTGCCAGAGCGTCGTTGGCTATTTCCTGGCGACCTGTTCATCTGGGCGGTTCCCAATGCGGGCAATCCTCAGAAAGTCCAGCGCTATTGCGAAGAGTGGGCGACTGCCTTGCGCGAGATGGTGGGGTGCCAGCCTGACGTGATGATCTGCGGCCACGGCATGCCGATCTTCGGCTCGACGCGGGTCAGGGAGGCACTGCTCGATACCGCCGAGTACCTGGAGTCGATCGAACGGCAGACGCTCGCCCTGATGAATCAAGGCTTGCCGTTGGATGACGTCATCCATCGCGTCTCACCTCCTGCGCACCTGGCAAACAAGCCCTACCTGAAGCCCATCTATGACCACCCCCAGTTCCTGGTGCGCAATGTCTGGCGTCGCTACGGCGGCTGGTGGGATGGTGAGCCCGATGGCCTCCTTCCAGCGCCTCGGCACCAGCAAGCCCGTGAATGGATTGCGTTGTCTGGTGGCGTGACCAGGGTCCTCGAGCGTGTTGCAGAACTCGAAGCCGAGAGCGATCTCCGGATGGCGTGTCACCTGGTGGAGCTGGCCATTCTGGCGGAGCCTGGATCGGAGGCCGCGCATCGGGTCCGGGCAAGGATCTACGCAGCGCGTTCGAGCAACGAGGCGGCGACAATGACCCGGGGCATCTTCAATCATGTCGCCAGGTCCAGCCGGGAGCGACGGCGCGATCTGTTGGTCGCAGAGCATCCGGATGCCGCACCCGGAAAGGGGAGCGCATGATGCAGGATCTCGAAGCCACGATCGCCGAGGCATTTGCCTACGGGTTCCCGCTTTATGAGGTGGCCAGAACACGATATCGGGACACCACTGGCTGGATGGGGCAGCCCGGCATTGCGCCAAACACCGTTTGCCACGACCGCAGGCTTGCCGATAACCAGTGCAACTGGATTACGACCCCGAATAACGACACGCTGTATTCGCGGGCGTGGCTTGACTTGTCGGGCGGCCCCGTCCGGGTCACCGTGGACGCGCTCCCACCCGATCGGTACTGGTCGATCGCGTTCATGGATGCATTCACAAACAACTTCGTACTGCTTGGACAGCGCCTTGAAGGGCCCGGGCCGGTCACAGTGACGCTTGCCTGTCCCAACGATCATGACGAGCCGATTGCGGGGCGAGTGATACATGCACCTGGCAATGACGTTTGGCTGCTTGCGCGGTGGATCGTCCATGGTGACGACGACCTCGGGGCCGCTAATGCGATGCAGGACTGTCTGTCAGTGACCCCGTGCAGGCCCGTGCCCGGCCCCGTCGCAGAGCCGACAGACTCGATGGATCCCGCCAACTTCCTGGCTGTGGTTGCCGAACAGCTTGAACGCAATCCGCCACCAGCGGAGGATGCGGCCATCCTGTCGCGAATCGGGGCGGTGGGGATTTTGCCGGGCGCGTACGATCCATGGACCGGTTTGCCCGAGGCAACCCGGCATGCGTGGCAAGCAGGCATGGAAAGCGCTCACAGGCGCATCCAGGCTGCTTTCTTTAGCCGGCGGCGCAACGTCCAGGGCTGGTGGGTACGCGATGAGTCTGAACACGAGAATGATTGCTATGAGTGGCGAGCCGCAGTCGCTCTCGGGGGCTTGGGTGCATTGCCGCCAGTCGAGGCCATCTACATGGGTCGAACGACCGACGACGACGGTCAGTCACTGCATGGCACGAACAACTACTGCCTGACTATCTCCCCTCAGGGCGTTCCCGTAGACGCATTCTGGTCGTTGTCGCTCTATGAACCGACGCCGGATGGACGAAAGTTTTTCGTGGAGAACTCGATCGGCCGGCACTCGATCGGGGACCGAACTGTAGGCCTCCAGAAGGAGCCGGACAATTCAATTCGCATATACATCCAGCACAGGATGCCGGAGGAGCCTGACCGGAAAGGCAACTGGTTTCCGGCACCGACCGGTCATTTCCAACTGACCCTTCGGGCCTACGCGCCGCGTCAGGAGCTTCGGGCGTTTGAAGTCCCATTACCCATCTTGAGCATTGAGTAGCCTTCAGCGTAATCGGTTAAGGGACTCAGCAATCCTTGCGAAGCCACATATTTGTACATGATTCACGGCGGAGACAGACACATGAATCAAACCTGCAAGTATTTGACTTGCGTCCTCTTCATGGCGCTCGGGGCGAAAGGCGCGTTCGCCTGGACCGACAAGCCGGTGCGCATGATCGTGCCTGCCCCGCCCGGCGGCACCATGGACACGGTGGCAAGAATCGTGGCCGATGAACTGACTGCCCAGATCGGCCAGCCGGTAGTGGTGGACAACAAGCCGGGTGCAGGCGGATCCATCGCCGTCAAGTCAATGCTCACGTCCGCGCCGGACGGCCGGACGATCCTGCTGACGACCAGCAACATATTGACGGAGGTGCCCCATGTGCTCAGCGTCGGCTTCGATCCGCTGAAGGACGTGAAGCCTGTTGTTGCGCTCGCGCGCGGCGTCCTGGTGTTTGTAGGGGCGCCGCACGTACCAGCCAAGGACGTGAAGGGCGTTGTCGCCTGGGTAAAGGAGAATCCGGGGAAACTGAGCTATGCATCGTATGGCCCCGGCACCGCTGCACAATACGCCGGCGCCATATTCAACAAGGAAGCCGGTCTGGATCTTGCGCATGTGCCGTTTCCCGGCTCTGTGCCGGCACTGACCCAAGTCATGGGGGGGCAGGTCCCCCTTATGTTCGATGGCGTCGTGACATCCAAACCTCTGATTGCGGCGAGCAAGATCAAGGTATTCGGGGTGGCGTCGAAGACGCGGTGGCCTCAGTTGCCAAGTGTGCCGACGCTCGGGGAGCAGGGCTACCCCGATATCGAGTTCAGGAACTGGACCGGGGTCGTGGTCTCTGCAAAGATTTCTCCTGAACTGACAGAGAAGATCCACGTGGCGGTGTCCAAGGCCGCAGCAACGCCAAAGGTCCGTGACCGGTTGGTTTCCGTGGGCCTTGAGCCCATGCCCGATCAGCCCACAGCCCGACTGGCAAGTGACGTGCGCGTCGAGTTCGACCGTAACGCAACGATCGTCAAATCGTTTGATATCAAGGCGGACTGAGTTTCGAATGCCATGTCGGGTGCGCTTCGGCGATAGATGACATCCTCATCTCCTTGAGGTTCCTTCACGTCTGGCTCCGGCTCCGCCGACTAAGGGTATGTACTCAACTGCTTCTCGGGCACACCAAGCTTGAGAGCACAGTGCGTTACCTTGGCATTGAAGTGGACGACGCACTCGAAATGGCAGAGCAGACCGAAGTGTAGTTAGGGGGCGTGGCCGGCTTGCGGTCGCTTGCCAGTTTGAGTCATTCGGCCTCCGCCCTTCAATGGCCGAGATAACCGATTTGCAGCATTACCGCGGGTACCAAGCTATTGACCGCTGTCAGCCCCCTGACGGACGCCGCGCTCAGTTGTCAACTACGGCGATTCCACTAGTCGGAAGCCTCAACGCATGGGATTTCAGGCCAAGGCATTGATTGTCGCGATCGCTCGCTGTGCGGCAGGCGACAGCGTACGGTGCGCCAGGTGAACAATATCGAAGTCCATGACCATATCGGCACTCGCAATCTCCAATTGCACAAGCGCGCCGGCCTCGACTGCTGCGGTCAGTGCCCGGACCGGCCCCAGCAGCACCGCATCAGACTGGCAGGCCAGTAGCGTTAGGGCATGAAAGTCATTGCTTTCCAGTTGCAGCGGAAGCCTTTCGTCACTACGACAGCCCAAAAGCTTTCGTAGCGGGCCAGCACCCCGGACAGGAAAAGGCACAGATATCAGCGTGGCCTCGCGCAACTGTAATGGCGTGATTCGACTACTGTTACGAAGGGGATGTGATGGACGGACAAAGAAACCTGCTCCCTCCGGCCGCAAACGGTGCACCGCAAAATCCTCACTTTGCGGAACGGTGCGGCGTTCGACAATAACGAAATCGAGCGACTCTGCCTGCAAAGCAGCCAGGAGCGCGGGCGGACTGTTGACCTCCGCCGCAACCTGCAACTGCGGCCACTCGGCATGGAGCGTCCGTAGGGTGTCCGCCAGCAACGTTGCAGCGGGAAACGGGCCAAGTCCGAATTGGACATTGCCGATCACATGCTCACGCAGAAGGGTCAGATCACGAGTCAGGCAACGCGTCTCGAACATGATGCGCTTCGCGCGCTCGACGACCATCTGCCCCACAGCGGTGAGTGTGACGCCACGAGTACCACGATCGCACAACTGCATGCCAACCTCTGTTTCAAGGGCCTGGATGCTGCGCGTCAACGCTGGCTGGGTCAAGTGAACACGGCGGGCCGCTCCCGCGACCGATCCCTCTTCCGCTACGGCAATCAAATGCTCTAGACGCTTCAAGTTCAATCCGAGTCCCCCGCGCATTAATGACATGGCAAGCCCGGCGATTATATGCCGGAGAACTCAGCCGCCGTTTCCCACCCGCATTGCTGGCCGGGGCAATCAGATCTGGGTGATGAACTTGGTCACCAGGTAGCCGTCGAACGTTTCTTGGCCGCCTTCGCTGCCGATCCCGGAGTCCTTAGTGCCGCCGAAAGGGGTCTCGGCGAGCGCCACGCCGAAATGGTTGATACTGACCATGCCAGCTTCGAGTCCATTGGATACTTCGGTCGCGGTCTTCAACGAACCGGTGAAGACGTATGCGGCGAGGCCGTACGGCAGACTATTGGCGCGACGCAGCACATCTGCCGTCCCAGTGAAACGCGTGACCGGTGCCACCGGGCCGAAGGGCTCGTCAACCATAAGCCTTGCATCGTCGGGGAGATCCGTCACTACGGTTGGCGCGAAGAAGTGGCCTCTGCCGACGCTGCCAATGCGGGCCCCACCAGCTACGACCCTGCCGCCGCGATAGTCGGCATCCTCCAGGAACTGCTCCATGGAAGCAATACGGCGTCCATGCGCAAGCGGCCCCATTTGCGTGCCGGCGTCCAGACCATTGCCCACCTTGATCGAGCTGAATACCTCGGTAAAGCGGGCCAGGAACTTGTCGTAGGCTTTCTCTTGCACATAAAAGCGCGTTGGCGAAACGCACACCTGCCCCGCATTGCGCAACTTGAAGCGCGCCAGCATCTCGGCGGCCGGCTCGATATCAGCGTCATCGAAGACCAGGACCGGCGAGTGACCACCCAATTCCATCGTCACGCGTTTCATCTGCGCCCCGGCCAGCGCAGCGAGTTGCTTGCCAATCGGTACCGAGCCGGTAAACGATATCTTGCGCACAATCGGCGATTCGATCAGGTAAGTCGAGACCTCGCCCGGCACGCCCCATACGATATTCAGCACGCCAGGCGGCAAGCCCGCGTCATGGAATAGCTGTGCCAGTGCCACGACGGCACTCGGCGAGTCCTCCGGGCCCTTGAGAATCAGCGTACAACCCGCCCCTACCGCAGCCACTATCTTGCGAATGGCCTGGTTGAATGGGAAATTCCACGGCGTGAAGGCGGCACACACTCCCACTGGGTCTCGCACCACGATCTGGCGTACGCCCGTCTGGCGAGGCGGGATCACGCGCCCATAGATCCGGCGGCATTCTTCCGCGTGCCACTCGGCATGGTCGGCACAGCCCATCACCTCGGCGACGGCTTCGGCCAGCGGCTTGCCCTGGTCCAGCGTGATATTGCGGCCGATGTCGCTAGCGCGCTCGCGGGTCAGTTCGCCCACCCTGCGCAGGATCTTCGAGCGCTCCATTGGTGAGGATTTCTTCCAACTCTCAAAGGCACGCTGCGCAGCGGCCAGCGCGCGGTCGAGGTCGCCGCGAGTTGCGTGTGGCAACTTCCCCAGCACCTCCAGGGTCGCCGGGTTGACCACGTCCTGCTCCTGCCGGCCACCGCCCTTGACGAATTCTCCATCTATGTAGAGGGCGAGATCCTGGTACATGACTGTCTCCGATAATTTGTTGAAAGATGGACTAGCCGACGTTCGCGGGCCTCAATCCGTCGGCTTCATCAGGGCTTGATATGGAAGTCACTCACAATGGCACCGTTTCGCTCCGACTCCTTGCGCAATCCCTGGCTGAGTTGAGCGACCGTTTGCACCGGAATCTGCCCAAAGCCGAGTGTCTTGATACCTTCTTGCCCCTTTGGTGTCGACATTGCCTTGTATGTCGCGTCGTGGATCTTGTTGACCAAGTCGCTCTTTGTCTGAGCAGACACGAAGACGCCGAACCAACTGCTGAATGACAGATCCGGATATCCCAGCTCGGCGAAGGTCGGGATCTTCGGGAGCAGAGGCGAGCGCTTTTCGGCAGCCACGGCGTATGGACGAAGCTTTCCGGAGGCGATGTACGGCAGGGAACTGACCACAGCGTCGTACATCATCGTGACTTGCCCCCCCATCACCTGCGTCAGAGCCGCCGGCGCGCCTGTGAACGGCACGTGCTCCACATCCAGCCCGGCCTTCTTGTTCAGTATCAGCCCGGCATAGTGAGCGGTCGTCCCGATACTAGGGGACGCAAAGCTCAGTTTGCCGGGATTGGCCTTTGCGTAAGAAATCAGACCTGGCAAGTCGCTAGCCTGCAGGTTTGACGAACTGACCAACACCAGGTCCGTCTTTGCCAGGGCTGCAACCGGCGTTACATCCTTCAGTGGGTTGTATGGCACGCTCATCACGTGCGGGATCTGCGTAAAGACGTGGGTGGAGGTGAACAGAATGGTGGTTCCGTCGGGCGACGCACCCAGCATGGCCCTGACAGCGATGCTGCCGCCGCCACCCGGCTTGTTTTCAACCACCACGGGCTGACCCAGTTCGGCGGATAGGCGTTCGGCTGTCACGCGGGCAAGTGCGTCCATGGACCCGCCTGCGGGGGCTGGCACCAGCATCCGAACTGGATTGCTGGTCCACGCCATGGCTGTCGGTACGGATAACGCCAGGGCTGCGGCGACAGCAACCTGGCGGATATGAATCGAGGTCCAACGTTGGTTCATGGTCAGCTCCATTGGATTGGCCTGTATGGGTGTGCGTTCGCATGGCGCTGTCCGCTTCGAAATCGAGCGGCAGCGCACGTAGAGGAGATCGGGTATCGGCGACTGTCGGTTGCGGCGAAGGCTACGACTCCGTTACCTCGGAGAAGTCGAGTACCGTGCGACCAACGACACGTCCCTCGTCCAGATCCTGCAACGCCTCATTGATCTCGGCAGCATTGCGTATGCGGATCGGAAGAGGCGACAACTTGCCTTCCCGCGCCAGAGCGACAGTCGCTCGCAGATCCGCAATCGTTCCCACGAACGAGCCGACGATCGAAATCGAACGCATGGAAATCGGCGGCATGGGTGTTACCAATTCGCCCCCATGAAGTCCGCAAAGCACATAGACACCGCCCTTGCGCAAAGCCGCTTGCACGAGACTGAATGTTTTCGGCGTGCCGACAAAATCGATGGCGCCGGCTAGCATGCCCTCGGCAGCACCGGCCAGCGCAGCGGCGGCGCCATCGCGATCGCTGCGCACTGTCTTGGCGGCGCCGAGACCAGCGGCAGCGGCCAGTTTGTCATCGTCCACATCACAGGCAATGATGTTCTTGACGCCCCGGGCACGCAGAATGGAGATGGCTGTCATCCCGACGCCGCCACATCCGACCACGGCAACCCAGTCCTTCTCCGTCATGTCCGGCAACTTCGACACGGATGCATAGGATGTGACCCCTGAGCAGGCAAGGGTTGCCGCAAAGGCATCATCAAGGCCGGTGACATCGACGAGCAGGCGCGGGTCAGGGACAACAAGATGCGTTGCGAAGCCTCCCGGCACGACGATGCCGATGTTCCTGGGAGTCGCGCACAAGTCCGTTCGCTCGGCCTCGCATGCCCAGCACTTGCCACAGCCGTTCCACGGGAAAACAAGGCGCTTGTCTCCGGGCTTCACTTCCGTAACATCTTCGCCGCAGGCAACGACTGTCCCAAGCGGCTCGTGCCCAAGCGTGAGGGGGGGAAGCACCCCACTGGCACTCAGTGCGGCCTTGTTGCCGCCCCCGAGATCAAAATATCCCTTCCAGAGATGCACGTCGGAATGGCAGAGGCCGGCATGTGAAATCCGAATGACCACCTCGCGTCCTTTCGGAACAGGCGTCTCGCGAAGACGCACTTGGAGCGGCTTTCCGTGCTCGACAACGTCATAGCTCAGCATGGGTAAATTCCTCTTCTTGCCTGACCAGCGGTTCAGGGCAACACGATATTGAAAAAGGGATCGAATTTGTCCAGTAGTCCCAGCCACGTAGCAATGGCCGCCTCATCGCCACACAGACAGGCATGAGCTGCATCGACTTCGTCATGCAGCGTGGTCGGGTCCGCAGCGATCCGCACCAAGGCGCTGCGAGGCATGGTCATGGTTGCCTGCGGCGCGGCATGGAGCGTGTCGGCCTTGTAGTGAAAAACACAGTTCTCGACTGTGAGCGCGTAGCGCTTCTGTGAATCCGACGCGATCCAGTTGATCGCGATCGAGTGGCCGGCGGCCCGATCTCCGTTGAGGCGGATGGCCAGATAGTCCAGGAACATCGCGTCAGTCATGGCGCGCTGCATATCCGCCGTGTTGCGCGCGACGATGTTCCTGCGCACGCCGTTGCGTAGTTCATACGCTCCACTGAGGAATGCACTCCGCCAGGTAGCGGACTCTGTCTGGTAGCCCAGTTGCTCCAGCGCGTCGGCTTGCAGGTTACGTGCTTCCTGGTTGGCGGGATCTGCGAAGACTACGTGCTTCATCACTTCGGCGACCCAGCGATACTCGCCGCGGGCGAACGACACCCGCGCCCGTTCGATCACCACCGCCGCACCACCCATGTACTCCACGTAATTCCGGGCTGATTCAACTGGCGGCAGCGGATACAGGTTGGCCGGATTGGCGTCATACCAGCCCAGATAGCGCTGGTAAACTGCCTTCGCATTGTGGTTCACCGTGCCGTAGTAATCCCGCAGGTCCCACTGGTTAGCCAGCGAAGGCGGCAATTTCACCTGCTCGCTGATCTCGATGGGAGTGAAGCCATGATTGGCAAGACGCAAGGATTGATCGTGAATGAACTTGTAGGCGTCACGCTGATTGCGAAGGAATGCGCCGATGTTCTCCCGTCCCCACTTGGGCCAGTGGTGCTGGGCAAATTGCACGTCGGAACGCGGGCCAAACCGCTCCAGCGTGTCATCCAGCGCGCGCCACCACAGGTTTGCATCGCGCACCTGGGCACCACGGATCGTGTAAAGGTTATGCATGACGTGTGTGGCATCCTCCGACGTGCACAGGGCGTTCCACTGCGGGAAATACATCAGCATCTCGGCTGGCGCCTCGGTGCCTGGTGCCATCTGGAACTCGATCTCGACTCCGTCGATGGTACGAACTTCGCCGCTCTCCTTGATCAGGTCTGTCGGTGCAATCAGGGAGATGGTGCCGTACGAAGTAGCTTTACCCAGGCCTGAATCTACGTGGCCGGTCACGCCTTTCGGCAGGTTTCCGCCATACATGTATTGCGCCCGACGCATCATGGCGTTGCCCGCGAAAACGTTCTCGCTGACGGCTTCTTCCAGGAAGCCTTCCGGCCCCAGCACTACGACGCGGCCAGCCTGTACATCCTCTTCGCGGATGACACCTTTGACACCTGCGAAATGGTCGCCATGGCTGTGGGTATAAATCACGGCGACGACAGGCCGCTTCGGGCGGTGCTGGTAGTACAGCGAGAGGCCGGCATGAGCTGTTTCCGTTGCTGTTAGCGGATCGATGACGATCAGGCCGGTTTCGCCCTCGATGATCGTCATGTTCGAGATGTCGAATCCACGAACCTGGTAGATCCCGTCGGTGACCTTGAACAGACCGTTCAGAAGGTTCAACTGCGCCTGTCGCCACAAACTGGGGTTGACCGTGGGCGGCGCCTTCTTGTCATTCAGGAACGCGTAGCTTTCCAGGGACCAGACCACCCGACCTTCTGCATCGCGAATATCACCGGTTTCCAGCGTCCCCATGAAGCCCCGCTGCGCGTCCTCGAAGTCCTGGCGGTTAGCGAAAGGCAGTCGCTCCAATACAGCGGCATTCGCAACTTCGGTATCTCTCGTGGCCGGCTTCGGTTGCTCATATGCGGGTTCTGCAACGCCCGTCTGACTGGATGTGGCTTCTGCCAACAAGGTGTTCTGTCGAAACATGCGATGTTCCTGGAGGAAATAGGTCGAAGATCAGTTGCCCCTGGCCGTCGCTGGACAGAAAGCACGCGAGGTTCGTTGGACAGTCAGCCCGCTGATTCCAACTATTTGACATGGATGTTGGCAATAAACCAAGTGCAACTTTTATATCGATCCAATGCGCGATATGCATACCCAGCCGCAGCGTTCACTTGGCGCCTTCAAGGGAGGTGCAGTCGCGTGGCCTGAAAGACACCCATCTGTGGTTTGGTACTACTTAAGGGCACTTACGATGGCTTCGCGATCCGGGACATACCGGGAAACCACTGACTGGCAAAGAGGAAGAAGAGGCGTCTACGAACACAAGGCGGTGTCGGCTGCTGCGTTGTTCGCTGAGCGTCCGAAAGGGATCCGAAATCGCTCGCCGTCCTGAGCCCGGGAATGGCTGGTTCGTTGGCGAGTCCAGCCATTCAGGCAGATGAGGTCAGATGTCCGAGTTGGGTCGGCTACGGCCCCACGCGGGATGGTCCGGGAGGAACGCTCGGTTGTGTTCAGCGTCGGGCGGCATGCGGCCACTAACTGCCGTTCGCAACTTCCGTCACGTAGTCAATTGAGCGACGCCTCTGCATCCCAAAGCCGCCATTACTGTCATCGGGTGCCCGTTAGCCTCATATACTTCAGCCAGGGCCAGATACCACTGAAGCTGCGGGCGTTCCTTGACTTTGCGAATTCCACGGCTAAGAAATCGCCTCGGCTACGCGCAGTCATGAATGACGGAGTCGACCGGATGGACTGTTACCTGCGATATCGCTATGACATTTCGGCGCCCCGGGGGCGAGCACTGCCTCTTGTCATTCTGCGTTGATTCGCCCCCCGCGTTTTGCAGGGCCGCCATTTTGCGGCTCGCAGAACGGCGCCCCCCTACAGCAAGCCATTGCGCTGACGCACCTCGCGCAGCGCGCCCTGCGACAACACATAATGCGCCACGGCACCGACCAGCATCCCAGCAACGGCTTCCGAAAACCACGGCGCCATCCCGTGAACGAACAATGCGGAGAGCGCGCCCAGTGCCCACGCGGCGAAGGCGCTGCCGCGGAAGTTCGGTACGTCATCGTCATGCGAGTAATGCCGAACGAATATCTGGTCGACGATGATGACGGCGCCGATCGGCGGTACCAGCACGCCGAGCAAGTTCAGCCAGTCCAGGAACAGGCTCCACACGCCGGCCACGGCCAGCAACCCGCCAAGCAGGCCAAGCAGGACCGTCATGGTTCGCATCTTCTTGCTCGCGATGCGTCCCCAGCCAACCGCACCGTTGTAGAGGCAATGCGTGCATACGGACCCCAGGTTCACAAAGACGAACACCAGCGCAATGGCCGACAGCAAGCCCCCATGTCCGGTGAGCACCGACATGAAGTCGCCCCCCTGCGTGGCCGGCGCCGCGGCAGCGCCCGCGCATACGATCAGGATGCCAAAAAGCTGGGCTGTTATGTTCGCAAACGGAAACGCCGTCAGCGTCGCGTAGACTGCACTCCTTCCGTCCTTTGACCAGCGGGTGAAGTCCGCGGTCATCGTGCCGGAATCGGCAAAGGTCGCCACCACCAACGTGACCGCGCCGCCGAAGGACATCATGCTGCCCACCCCAAGCCCGTCGTAGTGAAACACGGCTCCCAGCGAATGCTCCGATCCGATCAGGTACAGCGCCACGAAGCCGAGCACCACGTAGAGCGGCGCGGCGATCATGCCGACGATCGACAGGGCGCGAATGCCAATGAACGTCACGCCGGTATAGAGCAGGGTGGCCCCGACAATGGTGGCCGTTTCGTTCCAGCCGAACGACGCATGGACCGTCGTGCCGGTGAGGCCGGTCTGAAACGCGTACCATCCCACGACGACGCTCGCGAGAAAGCCGGAAGTGATCGCATAGCCCTTCCTTCCAAACGTGCGTTCGGCCTGGAGCCCGAAATTGCGGCCGGTACTGCCGGCGATGAAGCTCAGCGTGCCGACGTAGGCAAGCAGGATCGCATTGCCCATCAGGATCGCGAGCAGCGCTCGCGAGAAGCCGAGGTTATAGGCGATGATCCCGCCGAATACCGCGTTCGTAATGATCATTGGAAAGCCGAACCACACCGCCGCCACTGACGACAGCCGATGACGATGCGAGAGCGGGACGGGCTTGTGCTCGAACTCTTCGTCGAGCCCATGCTGTTCGGTTGGATGGGTCATGGGGTTCCCCTGGGTTTCTTGACTGGACAGGCGGGTCATTGCACGAGACCGAGGTCCTTGAGTAGCGGCGGCACGGTGTTGCGCCACGGACGCACCCGCTCGAACGCCGCCGACGCGCGCAGCACTAGCGGATCGTCGAGATGACGCCCGACGATTTGCAGGCCGACCGGCAAGCCATCGCTGGTGAAGCCCGCAGGCACCGAGGCTGCTGGCTGTCCCGTCAGATTGATCGGATAGGTGAACGCGAGCCACTGTGTCGGCGCAACCATGCGTCCGTCGATTTTCTCGGGACCCTGGCAATGCACCGGGAACGGCGGAACCGCCAGCGTCGGCGTGAGCAGCAGGTCATAGTTCGCCATGAAGCGCCACATCTTGTTGACCACGCTTTTGCGGGTCACCATTGCATTGGTGAAGTCCTCCGCCGTCCACGGATGATTCAGCAGTGCGACCAGGTGTGGCGACATCTCCTTGCCCCACTGCGCCACCATCTCGCGCATGCCCTTGAGGTCGGTGTCCATCGCGACGATTGCCCAGAACGCGTCGAAGGGATCGCTCCAGCCGGGATGCGCGATCTCGACGCTGCAGCCGAGATCGCGCTCGAAGACACGCACGGCGTCATCAACGACGCGTCGCACCTGCGGGTCGACGGCCGCATAGCCCCAGTCCGGGCTGTACGCGACCCGCAGCCCTTTCAGGTCGCCATCGAGCGCCTCGCGCCAATCGAAGCCAGCGGTGGGCAGCGAATGACGGTCGCGCGGATCGGGGCCTGCGATGACTGACAGCATCAGGGCGCTGTCCGCCACGGTCCGGCTCATCGGGCCGATATGTTCGAGGCTCTCCCAACTCGACACGCCCGGATAGCGTTCGTCGCGGCAACCGGGATAGAGCGGCACGCGCCCCATCGACGGCTTGATGCCGTAGATTCCCGAGTGCGCCGCCGGAATGCGGATCGACCCACCGCCGTCGCTCCCGATGGCAAACGGAATCTCTCCGCTTGCCACCGCCGCGCCGGAGCCTGCGCTGGAGCCGCCCGGCGTCATGTCCAGGTTCCATGGGTTCCGGGTGGTTTCGAATATTGGGTTGTGGCCGACACCGCTGTATCCGAATTCCGGGACATTGGTCTTGCCGACGATAATGGCGTCGGCCTGCTTCAGGCGCTCGACCACGACGTCGTCTTCGTCGGGCACGAAATCCCTGTATGCGGGAGATCCGGAAGCCGTCCTGATGCCAGCCGTGCAAACCAGGTCCTTGATGCCGACGGGCACGCCTGCCAAGGGACCAACGTCATCGCCACGCAGGATGCGCGCCTCCACCTGGCGGGCCTGGTCGCGAGCCGCTTGCGCAATAATCGTGCAAAACGCATGGATCGCCGGCTCGACGGCTTCCATCCGCGCCAGGTGGGCCTCGACCACTTCGACGGGCGAAAGCTCCTTGCTGCGCATGGCCCTTGCGAGGCCGACCGCGTCCATGCCGCAAATCTGTTGCTTGATATCCATGATCAATCTCTGTAGCAGTTCGTTGGGGTGGTGATCTCACTATCGGGCGATCTTGTGAACGAGTCTGCCCCGCAAATTGAACAGGCTATGGCGGTTTGTTAAAATTTGTGAATAGCGGCGCAAAGACGGCATGAGACGCACGAGCGTCGGCCGGCGCCGCGGACAGACGGCCCAGGAGACTTCGCGAGGACCCCATGCAGCAGAGCCGGACAGACCAGTGCATTGCCGTGGTCGACGACGATCCGTCAATTCGCGAAACACTGGCAGGCTTTCTAGAGGCGGAGGGCTACGACATCTGTTGTGCGGCCGACGCTGACGAACTCGACCGCCTGATGCTCATTCGTCCCGTGGATCTCGTGCTGCTGGATATTCGGCTGCCAGGACGCGACGGCCTGTCGCTGACGCGTGACCTGCGCGAGAAGTCCGAAATGGGCATCATCCTGATCACGGGCCGCAACGACCGGGTGGATCGCATTCTGGGCCTCGAATATGGCGCGGACGACTACATTGCGAAGCCCGTCGACGAACGTGAACTGCTGCCGCGCGTGCGTAACCTGCTGCGGCGCGTCGAACACAGCCGGGACGTCGCCGCGCCCTCGGCGCTGTCATTCGGCCAGTTCCGACTCGACACACGTGGCCGCAGCCTGACCGGTCCGGCGGGTGAGAATGTGGCCCTCACGACCGCGGAGTTTGACCTTCTTCTGGTACTTGTCAGGAATGCCGGCCACGTCATGTCGCGCGAGCGGCTGATGTCGGCCATCAAGCGGCGCCGCTTCGAATCAATGGACCGGACGGTCGACACGCTGGTGCGTCGTTTGCGTCGCAAGATCGAGGCGGACCCCGACAACCCGCACCTGATCAAGACGGTTCACGGCACCGGGTATCTGTTCTCG
The DNA here is from genome assembly GCF_057798915.1 of Cupriavidus sp. 22TCCZM01-5. Taxonomy (NCBI): domain Bacteria; kingdom Pseudomonadati; phylum Pseudomonadota; class Betaproteobacteria; order Burkholderiales; family Burkholderiaceae; genus Cupriavidus; species Cupriavidus sp. 22TCCZM01-5. Next base: position 4,262 of record NZ_JBYOJR010000016.1, on the reverse strand, counting down.
GGCCCGGCGGCCGCGGGCGACATCAGGACGCCCACGAAGCGCTCCACGTCCCGGTAGATCGTCACGACTATCAACGCCGCATCCAGGACTTCTGTGGCGCTGCCTGTCCGGGCAATCTGCTCGAGCCTGGCGGCCGCCTTCGCCAACTGGTCAAATCCGACGTTCGATGCGGCGCCCGCAAGGCGATGCGCGTCTTCCGCGACCGTGTCCAGCGCGGCGCGGGCGCAGCCGGTCGCGATGCCTTCCACTGCATCGGCCGCCGTTTGCGAGAACGCCACGACGATGCGCAGGGTGCGATCCTGCCCGAGCTTCTGGCGCAGCCGGCCGAGGCGCTCCGGCTCTTCGATGGCAGCGGATGTCACCGGCAGCGCCACCTGCCTCAGCGCCGAGCGCAGCGCTTCCACCTCGACCGGCTTTTCGATGATTCCGTCGATGCCGCGCAGCAAATAGAGCGGTCTGTCGGTCGGCAGCGGATTCGCCGTCAGCCCGAGTATCGGAGCTGTATGCCGGTTCGGCTCGCGGCTCGACCGGATCGCGGCGGTAGTGGCAAGACCGTCCATCACAGGCATGCGGATGTCCATCAATATCAGGTCGAATTGTCGGGTCTTGAGGATATCCAGCGCCTCCTGCCCAGAGCCGGCAGTCGTCACATCGCATCCTTCGGCGCGCAGCAATTCGCCCACGACATCGCGATTCAGCGCCACGTCGTCGACAACCAGCACGCGCGAGGCAGGCGCCGGCCTCGGCGCGCGCTCCGCTTTACCCAGCGCAAGGTCGAACGGTAGGCGCACCGAGAAGGTCGTGCCTTCCCCGATCATGCTGCGCACCGAAATCGAGCCGCCCATCGCTTCGGCAAGGCCCTTGCTGATGGCGAGGCCAAGGCCGGTTCCTTCAAAGCGCCTTTCATGTCCGGCTTCCGCCTGCGAGAACGGCCGGAAGAGCCGCGGGATGACTTCTGGCGCAATGCCGATTCCCGTGTCGGCCACGTCGATGACGATTTCGATCGAATCGTTGACGCGGCCAGCGACATCCGTCCTGACCTCGATATGCCCGGCGTCAGTGAACTTGATGCCATTGCCGACGAGGTTGATGATGATCTGCTGCAAGCGCGCAGGGTCGCCGAACACGGCTGGCGGCAGCGGCGCGAGAGCGCTCACGCGAACCATCAGCCCCTTCTCCGCGGCAGCCGCGCTCGCCAGTGTGGCCGCGCCCGTGATCACCTCACGCAGATCGAAGCAGCGCCGCTCCAGCCGGATGTGCCGGACCTCGAGCAATGCAAAATCGACGATATCGTTGATGATGACGGCCAGCGTCTTGCCTGCCTGGATCATCCGTCCCACGATCTGCGCCGCGCCATCAGGAAGCTCATGTTGCACGAGCAGTTGCGCAAGCCCAAGCACCCCGTTGACGGGCGTGCGCAGTTCATGGCTGATCATGGCGAGCGATTCAGACTTCATCCGCTCGAGTGCCTCCGCCGCGTTCTTCGCCTTGACGAGCGCACGCTCGGCTTCGTGCCTCACCGTGATGTCCGCCACACTCGCGATGATCATCCGCTTCGAGCGAACCGACAGCGACTGTCGCGAGACCAGCAGATGGCGCACTGCGCCGGCCTGGTTGCCGGTCTCGAATTCGCAAGTCTCGATCGCGCCGCCCGTTTCCTCTTCGGAGACCAGCCAGGTGAACAGTTTCACCTCGCGCCGCAGTGCTTCCTGCAGCCGTCCCGGCGTGCGCGGCGGATCGTCCAGGAACAGGTCGAGCGCCTGACGGTTGGCGAATTCGACCTGCCCTTGCGCATCGATCAGCAAGAGCGGAATGGGCGAAGCGTCCAGCAAGCGGTGAACCGAGTAGTCGCTCAGGCGGCTTTCTCGCACCAGCAGGAGCAGGCACCCAAGGAAGAACACCGCCGCAATATCCATCGCAAGACGGCCGAACAGCCCCGCCGCCAGCGCCGAGAGCGGCGCGGACGTCGCGACGGCGAACTTGCTGTCACGAAGCGAAGCGAATAGCGCCCCATTCCGGATGACGAAACGGCCCCTGGTATCCTTGGCCTGCGCCTCTGTCAGACCATCGCAAAACGGACTTGCCGCGCAGCCCGATGCGAGCGGAATGACGATCGTTTTCTGCCCCGGCCATGCGGGGATGCCACCGAGGAAGTTGCCCGAATCGTGTTCACCGTCGTCGATCAGCGTGACGCCGTCTGACGGATCGGAACGGAGTTCGGCGAAAGCGAGCTGGGCGGCAAGGCGTGCCTGATGCAGAAGCAGATTGTCGAGTGCGTCCTTGCGTGCCTGGAATAGCAGGTACGCGAGCGAGGAGATCAGCACGATCACCACGATGGCGGTTCTAGCCTCGGTAGGGGGACGCGGAGTGACCGGTCTGCTTGGGGCGCCGAACATGCGTATCAGTCGAGCGCTTCCGCCCCGGCAGACTGGCCGCCGAGATCGGCGCCAAGGTGTCGTGAAGCGATGCCGGACATGACGAGATAGAGGCATCCGGCAACCGGCGCACTAACAAGCGGTGTGATCACGCCGGGAATCAGCCGGTGACAGAACACCGCCACCAGCATCCCTGCTCCGGTGGCGAGCAATGCCGCCAGGTTCACCGGCGCTGTCCGTGCGCGCGAAAAACCCGCCCGTACGCGCACGACGTAGTAATCCGCGATGATCACGCCGCCGATTGGAGATGCCATGGCTGTCAACAGCAGCGTCCAGCCGGATACATCGCCAACGCTGTTGGTGATGGCGAGAAGAATGCCAAGGAGCATCGCGGCGCCCGCGACACCCATCCAGGGCAGTGTCGGGAACGCACTCTTGAACGTTACGGCGGCGTTTGTCAGGCACGCATCGCAGGTGGTCCAGTTGGCGATGATGACCAGCGCCAGCAGCAGCCACGACAGCGCATTGCCCGCAGTGAAGAGGTCGTTCACCTTTGTGCCTGATGCCGCAAGCAGTACACCCAGAATCAGGAACGGCAGGTTCGCCAGCAGGAAGCCGAATGCCGTCGCCTGAACCGCTTCGTTGCCGGTTCGGCAATACCTTACGATGTCGCCCGTCATCGTACCGCTCACGACGAAGGTGCCGAAGGCAATGCACACGCCCGTGCCGAACGGCATCGGCCCGCCGATCGGGCCATCCAGCAGCACGTCCCATCTGGGTGCGAGCCGATGCGCGAAGACGACGATGGCGAATACGGCCATCGCAGGGATCCCGATCGCAGTCATGTTGAAGCTGCGGCTGATTCGGACGATGACCGGCATCGCGAACAGGACGCCTATCAGGCAGATTGCGAGCTTCGATTCGCCCTGCACGTGCAGCGCGGTGACCAGGATGTCCGCCGTCACGGCAACGTGGAACGCAAACCAGCCCGTAACCAACACCCCCAGCAGCGCGCCGGGCATGATGGCACCCCAGCGGCCAAAGACGCCTTCCAGCACGAGCTGCGAACTCAGGCCCCATCGCCCGGCGGCGAAGCCTATTGCCGCCGAATAGATGAAGAGAATCCAGTTGCCGAGGGTCGCCGCAAACAGCGCGTCGAACGTGCCCAGGGAGGCCTGCAGGTAACCGCCGACGATGATGGAGGCAAATGCGGACGAGAAGCCCGTCCACGCAAACGCGGGGAACAGGAGGCCACGCCGCCGGGGTAGCGGGATGGGCGCCGTAACGCTGCCGTCACTTGATTCGCCAAGACGGTTCATGGATCCTGGTCAATCCAGTCATACTGGAGTTGATCTGCATGCCAGATAGTCTCACAGGCGCAGCTCTATGACGCCGTACTCGAACCGTGTGGACTGAGCATCTTGCAACGATCGGTCCTCCTGCATGTCGCGCGGGCCGATCGCCCGACCATGACCGAGTTGGCCCCACGCCATGGTGTTGGACCGCTCAGCACTGGCACGCAACCTTCAACCGCTGGAGCGAGATGGATATCTAATACAGGGGCGTGATGAACGCGATGGGCGGAGCCGGCGCGTTGAACTGACACTGTCGGGACGCGACAAGCTTGCCGAAGCAAACGTACTCTGGCGACGGGCACAGGAACGCTTCGAATTGGTCTATGGCGCCGAGCGCGCCACAGCCTTGCGTCTTGCGCTGGCCGAAATCTACTCGGATGAGTTCAGTGAGGCGTTCAGCACCGGCACGTCCGGGCGGCCGTAGCGTCGTCGCCGCGTGGGGAGCTAACGGGACCTATCCGGAAATTTGTGTACGAGGCATATCATGAGAGGTAATGACCATGGATATGCCGATGAAGAAGAAACGTACGGT
>NZ_JBYOJR010000015.1:0-147279 GCF_057798915.1 Cupriavidus sp. 22TCCZM01-5 | reverse complement strand
CTTCCGCCCTCCATTGTCCTTCATCGAAAGGCGGCGAGGCGACAACTATCCTGACATGGAGGGCTCGGACAAAAAGTGACTCGCCGGCTACGCCGGCGAAACAGCAGCGCCCGCCAAGCACGACAACCCCAATCCCAACCACAAAGCCCCGCCGGCGACGCCGGCAAAACAGCGCCGCATACCAACACCGACAACCCCACATTCACATCAGCCTCAATGCCCGGCTCCACGAATCGAATCCGGCGAAAAATACGCTTCATTGAACTGCGGGCTACTGTTCAAGCGCACCGGCTTACCTTCATTGGTCAGCCTGTCCGCGAGATAGGACCCCGCGGTGAGGTCATGATAGAAAGCCACCGCCGGGTAGTAGCGGCGTGCATCGTAGGCGTAAAGGGAAGTCTGCATATTGGTTCGCCACAACTGACCGCGGGCATCATAGTTGTCAGCCAGAACCGCCATCCAGGTATCCTCGTCCAGGTACAGCACACGCCTTGCGTACTGATGCCGGAAGCCTTGCTTCAGCCTGGCTTCAAGCACCCAGACGCGGTGCAGTTCGTAACGGACAAGGTCGGGGGTTGCGTGGCTGGGGCTCAGTAAGTCCGCATACTTGACGGCCGGATCGACCAGCTTGTAGTTGTGGTACGGAATATAGATTTCCTGCTTGCCTGCAATCTTCCAGTCGTAGCGATCGCCTGAGCCATTGAACAGGCGATCGTCATCCACAGTCCGGAAGCCGCCTGGCCCGAGCGGCTGGTCGAAGCCGAACTCAGGTGCTTGTCGCACACGGCGGGTGCCTGGGTTGTACTGCCAGGTCCTGGCCGTATCCGAGCCTTCGCGATCCCAGTAATTGTGGGAAACGATGATACTGCCGCGTTCCCGCAAAGGCAGGTCGGTTTCCACCCGCGCGAAGGTCCGGTTGATCAGGGGCGAGCCGTTTTCAAAGGCGGCGCCGTTTACCGGAGACCAGATATCGTATTTCCACTTGCCCCAGGCGATCTTGCCGTCGCGATACACGACTGCCTGGTCGTAGACGGCTGCCTCCTCTGCGATAGCCGAGGAGAAGCGCAGGTTCCACATCAACTCCAGGCCGCTCTTGGGAATCGGAAAGGGCGCGGTGGGCGGATAGTCCTTGAGGCCGTTCGCGTCCGCCGTCAATTGCGTCTTGGGGGCGTAACGCTGGATCGCCTTGTAGACGGCGTCGCCGTAGCGGAAGTCGCGATGGCTCGGATAGATCGCCATTTTGAAGGTCGCCGGGTACAGCTTGAACATGGCGAGTTGCCCGTCGCTCAGGCGGGCACGGTACTGCTCCAGGTTCTGGGCCGTGATCGTTGCCAGGGGCTTCTCCTCGGCATAGGGGTCCGGATATGGATCTCCCGGCCGGAATGCCAGGCCCGCCGGTGCGGCCTGCCACTTTCCACTCCACGCCGGGATGCTGCCATCCTTGTTCGCGAGCCGTTCGGCACCCATTGGCGTGAGCGGGCCGCCCAGGCGCCTGACTTCGTCGGGGGTCATCGCGGCAAACGAAGGTGCGCTCATCTGCGAGCCGGCTATCAGCGCACTGGCTATCGCGCCAATCAGGAATGCCTTGTTCTTCATCGTCTCTCCTCGAATTTTGATTTTGATATGTATGTGCGGCTCATCGGTTGGCGGGACGAATGGCCCGCCCGCGATCAGAAGCTCCGTGGCTCGCCGATACGCAGTACCAGCTTGCTTGCCGCCTGGCCCGACTGGACCAGGTCGAGCGCGCGGCCGGCATCTTCCAGAGGCAGGCATTCGATGCGAGGCGGTCGCACTCGCCCGGCCCCGAGCAGCGACGCGATCTCGCGTAGCCGCATGCCGCTGGGCATCTTGCTGAATGCCAGGGCGGTCCGGACGCCGCGGCGGGTAGCTTCGGCAGGAACCGGACCGTTGTCGCCGCTGACCAGCGTCAGGATGGCGACCAGGATGCCGCCGGGCTTGAGCAGGCCCATGCCGTCCGGCAAGGTTCCGCATCCGACCGCATCCAGTACCAGATCGACGCCAGCCGGCGCCCATCCCTGCATGGCGGCTGCAATCTCACCGCCCCGGTAATCGATCACGTGCTCGCAGCCGAGCGCCATCAGTTCGTCGCGGCGCGCTGCACTGCAGGTGGCAGCCACCTTTGCCCCGGCCGCGATTGCGAGTTGGACAGCAAAGGTGCCGACCGCCCCGCCCCCACCATGCACGAGTACCGTCTGGCCTGGCTTGAGCCCGCCTTCGTCGAAGAGCCCCGCCCACGCGGCCAGCGCCGGAGTCGGGACTGCCGCGGCCTCGGCAAATCCAAGGTTGTCCGGCATGGACACCACGGAATCCTGGCTGACGGCAACATACTCGGCATAGGATCCCCATTTGCCCGCGCCAACCTCGCTCTGCGCAAACACGCGCTCGCCCGGGGCGAAGCCCTGTACGCCGGTGCCCACGGCTGCCACGACACCGCTCACATCGAAGCCGAGCACGAACGGGAAGCTGTATTGCATGAAGTGGCTCAGATAGCCCTCCCGGCATTTCCAGTCCGCGGGATTCACACCGGCACAGGCCACGCGGATCAGGACTTCGCCGGCGGCGGGTTCTGGCATGGGAACGTCCGCGATCCTGAGCACATCGGGTCCGCCGGTACGGTCGATCACGACCGCGCGCATCGTCTTCTTCATGGGCTTAGCTTCCGGACAGGGCTGACGGGTTCAATGCGGGATGCGCCCACGCCGGGATCACGGGCGGGGGCAGCTCGCCCTGCCCGTCGAGCGTACGAACGCCGAGCCCGTGCGCCAGCGGAAAGTGCAGGCTGTGGGCGATGTAGCCGGTGCGCTCGCGGGCCGGAACGCTGCATAGCGCCAGCGCTGTCTCCACCAGGTACTCCACCGGCTCGGTCGGATAGCCGTCCGGTATATAGCGCTCGCTGCCCGGCGTGAGGATTGCCGTGCTTGGCGCCACGGAATTCACGGCAATGCCGTCGGCCTCCAGCTCGGCCGCGAGCCCCTCGGTGAAGCGGTTGATGGCAGCCTTGACGGCCGCGTAGGCGGTCACCCCGCCGAGCCGGTCAAACTCGTTAAAGCGACGCGCAGGGGACAGTCCGGTGACGGATCCCAGGTTCAGGATCCATCCCGCGCCGCGCGCGCGCATCAGGGGGATCGCCGCCTGGCTGAGCACAAAGGGCACGCGCAGATAGTGCTCGACGGTCTTGTCGAAGACTTCGAGCGGCATCGATTCAATGCAGCTGTAATCCGCGACGCCGGCATTGTTGACCAGGATGTCGAGGCCGCCCGCTGCCTCCGCAGCCTTCTGCACAAGCTGGTCGCGCTGCGCGGGGTCCTCGAGGTCCGCCGGCAGTGCGATGGCACGCCCCCCTTGCTGCCGGATCAGGGCTACCGTCTCGGCCAGCGTGCCAGGGTCGTCCGCGGACCGGCCTGGCTGCCGGGCCGTGACAACCACCATCGCGCCCTCTGCCGCGAAGCGCTGGGCAATGGCGCGGCCGATGCCGCGGCTGGCGCCGGTGACCAGCGCGATCTTTCCTGTCAGTTTCCCGTTTCCGGTCATGGCGCGTATTCCTCTCTGTTGGTGTGGTTGGCAATCAGGCTCGTCGCGAGCGGGCAGAACGCATGGGAGATCGCATCGACCGTCCATTCGGGAAACTCGGGGTCGAACCAGCGGTCGACCCGCCCCCAATGAAAGGGATGCATGAGGTATTCGCCCAGCAGCTGATCCACGCTGGCGAATTCTTGCTGCCAGACATGGGTCCACGCCCCGGGCGACAGTACGCGCGCGAGCCGCCAGTTGCGGATGCCGGGCATGTAGTCCGGCATCCGCAGCAGGTCCTGCTCCAGGCCGCGGATGTGCGACTCGTGCGCCCCGGGCCGCACGCGGAGCATCAGCGTGCGCCAGATTCCGTCGCGCAGTTGCGGGGCGCGCAATCCGGCCGAGATCGGGCTGTATGCGATGCCATCCACCTCCGCGAGGTCGTCCAGGGCGGCGGCCAGGCCAGGCGAGCCGGGCGAATCCGGATCGCACTGCAGGTCGAGCGTGCAGTCGCCGGCGCCCCAGCTTCCCGCCAGGTTCCGGCCGATTGCCACGTGGCGCACGCCTGGCAGCGCCCCGACCCGCGCCAGAACGGCCTGTTCCTGTGCCTGCGGCGCTGCACGGTTGCCAGCGCGGAACCGGATCTGTGCTGTCTCAAGCCGCATCGCAAGACTCCTTGCGCTGTGGCAGCGCTGGTGTCGCATCGGTCATCACATGACGGCGGCGGGCTTCACACAAGGTGCCGACTTCCGCCCAGAACGCCATGGCCGAAGCATCGATGCCGGCGCGCATGGCGTAGTACGCCGGCGCATCCGCCACTTGCCACAGCAACCAGAGCGTATTGGGCACGTCTTCCAGCGCCACGGGCGGCGACACCCAGCGCTGCCGAAGCGCCAGGCCCCGGGCGGCGCTGCCGGGCAGGTATTGGCTGTCCAGCAAGCCAAGCACCATGGGGAGGTGGCCCGGGGCCAGCACGATTTCATCGAGCACGTGGATCATCGGCGGACCTCGCTCGACGCACGCGGTGCGTTGCAAGGCTGCGGCGCCGGGATCCCGGCTCTCAGGCAGGGGAAAGCGGTCATGGTTTTTCCCGTATAGGCAGGGTGGGTCAATGCATGGCAACCTCCGTGGCCCAGGCCGTGCGCAAGCTTGCTGCGCGGGTGGAGATGCCGGGATCATTATGGGAAGCCTGGGCGCCGCGGACCCCTACCCTCCCGATCAACCATCGCTACCGAAGCAATCAGGACAAGCAGCCATGAATGCCTACCCGCCGGGAAACTCCCGCCCTGTGCCGCAAGGCATGGTGCAGCGCCTGCTGGAGGAGCTGAAGCGGCAAGGCGTCGAAGTGCCGCCCGACACCGGCGCGCACGGGCATGCGCGGCCGGCTCAGTTCACCGCGCTCTATCGCGCCTCGATCGAGCAGTTGGAGGCCCTGGTCGCGAAAGGCAACGGCCACCCTCCAATGCGCAAGCAGGAGGTGGACCTGCTATGTCGTTGCGTCTTGAGTTGCCAGACGCTCAGGGAGGCGATCCGCTGTGCGGCCGATTTCTGCGCGATGCTGTATCCGCGTGCCGGTGCGCTCAGCCTCGGGCAACACGCAGGCCAGGCGGTCTTTCGCATGGATTCGCTGCGACGCGCGAAAAGCTCCGCGGCGTGCCTGGTGGACCTGACCGGGCTCTTCTTCTACCTGCTGCTGTTCGGTTGGCTGATTGGCCAGCCGGTGCGGCCGACCCATGTCTACCTGGCGCATCCCCGGCGCGAGGATGTCTCGCCTTTCCTGGGCTTGTTCCACGCTACCGTGACGTCGGGCGCCCAGACCTACGGATTCGAATTCGACGAGGCTTTGCTGGAGCGGCCGGTCGTGCGCCAGGCAGCGGAGCTCGACGCCTTCCTGGAGGATTTTCCTTACCGGCTGATCGGTGCGCCAGTCGAGCTCGTATCACTGAGCCAGCAGGTGCGCGGCATACTGCATGCAGCGCTGGTGCATGGCACGCGGCTGCCGACGCTGGCTGAGCTGGCCGTACGCTTTGATATGAGCGAACCGACCATGCGTCGCCGTCTCGCAGTCGACGGCAGCAGCTACCGGGTACTGCGCGAACACAGCCTGCAGGAGTATGCCGAGCAATGCCTGTGCGCGACCAACTGGCCGGTGGGAAGGATCGCGGAGCAGCTTGGCTTTGCCAGCGAGGAAGCGTTTCGCCGGGCATTTCAGCGCTGGACCGGCCACGCACCAACCCGGTTCCGGCGCGAAGGCAGAGAACGACAACGTGAAGAGATGGCCGTATGCAAGCTTCCCAAGACAACCTCCTGAGCTTCGCCTGTCTGACATACACATTGCGCCCGCCCTCCTCCCGTGGGGTTCGTACAACGCGTTCAATATTTCTGACCGCCTTCCGTTAAACTCGGCACGCCGTTCCCATTACCGTCATTCCCATACCAACAAGACTGCGGGACACGCTTCACGGATGCGCACAGAACATCGGAATAGCCGTGGCACGACAGCCCGCGGCGGAGTCAGGAAGCTATCGACACTGACGGGCTGCCTACTTGCCGGACTGCTTCCGGCGGCACCAGCCCTGGCACTGGAGGCAGTGAAGATCTATGAAATGCGCGCGCCCAGCATCTGGGTCGTGCGCGTTTTCGATGCGCAGGACCATCCGACGCGGATGGGCAGCGCGGTCGTCATCGGTCCCGAAACGCTGGTCACCAACTGCCACGTGCTGGTGCGAGGCAAGTCCATTTCCGTCAAGCGCGATAACACCGCGCATGGCGCCCGACTCGAATATGCGGACGTGGATCGCGATCTCTGCATCATCAAGGCCAAGGGGCTGGTTGCACCGGCCGTTCCTGTGGCCCCGCTCTCCACGCTGAAAGTCGGCGAGAAGGTTTACGCACTGGGCGCGCCGCGTGGGCTGGAGCTGACGCTTTCCGACGGTCTCCTGGCTGCGCTGCATCGCGACAAGGACAACAATATTGTCCGCATCCAGATGACCGCGCCAATTTCACCGGGGTCCAGCGGCGGTGGTCTGTTCGATGAGGAGGGCCGGCTGATCGGCGTCTCGTACATGACGATTCGCGACGCGCAGAACCTGAACTTTGCGATTCCTGCGACGTGGATCGACCAGGTCCCCGCACGCGCCACCGTCGCACTGCAAAAATTCCGCGCCGAGCAGGCCGCCACGACTGCCGGCAATGCCACTACGGCTGCCGTCGCGCCGGCACGCGTTCCGCCGACCGGCCCCGAGCAATCGATATCGGGCGACGAATTGAACCGCCACTTCGCATCGATCGGACGGATCGTTGCCACAGCACCAAGCGGCGCGGCGCTGGAAATGCAATTCAGCCCCGACGGATCGCTCGGCGTGACCAATACCCGCACGCGTGGCTATTCAAGCGGCCAGTTCAATGTGACGCCGGGCACGGACGAGGTTTGCTTCACCATGGGCAATCCAAGTTTCAACGTCATGCAGACCTGCTATCGCCTGAGCCACCGGGGCGATACGTACACCATGCGTTCCGTTTCCTCATCGTACTATTTCACGTATGCGTACACTGGCTCCTGACACTGGTATCGATCATCGGAATGGCCAGAAGCGCGGCATGCGACTGGCAGCATTGGCCATGCTCGTGCTTGGCGTGGCTGCATGCGCGCCACGCACAGCGGTGACGAGCGTCCGCGCGCAGGACTACGCACAGCAGCCCAAACGCATCTATGTGATCGCCGCGTCGGGGATGGGTTGGGGACCTGGCTTTGCGCCGACGTTCCGCGCCAAGTTCCGCGACATCTTGCGCGGTTGCGGTGCCATCGCCGCATTCGAGGATGTCACCGGACTCGAGCTCGATCGCGGGCTGGCGACCGCCAGGGCCGCTGCGTTCCAGCCCGATGCGGTGTTGACGATTGTCAGCGGCGGCGGCGTTGTGCAGGTTGGCGGCGACCGGCTGACCATCGAGTACAACACCACGCTGGCCGACGTGACCCAGAATCGCGCCGTATGGCGCGCGAAGTTCGCATTCGGCCGAGGCAGTTCGACGATTCCGCTTACCGAACGTGGCGCGGTCTTTGCCATCGAACTCACCAACAAACTGAAGGCCGACGGCTTGCTGGCCGGCTGCTCGGCGATTCCGCTGGACCGCAGCGGCAGGCTGGATGCGTCGGCCATTCCCAAGCCGCGCCCCGACGACATCACGCCCGCTCGCGCCGTGACGCCCGCGACCATTTCCGGCAAGCCGACGCTGAAAGACCTGCAGGACCTGCTGCCGACGAATTGATGCTGGCGGGACTCCGGCCGGGTTACATCGGCATGGCGGGTGTCGGGGCAATTTGGCGCTTGCCGGCCACATTCAGCCATTCGGCCAATGCATTCAACGGACACTCGAACGTCGCCTCGTTCACGGCAACGGACATTTGGGGTCGATAGTCGCAACTCAGTACACGGCAAGCTTCCATGGTAGACGGTTCCTGCCCCGTAATTATCGGCAGTTGTGCAATGACGCGACTCGGCATTGGCTTCGCACGTATGCCATCGGCACCGTGCGGCCAGGGCGTGATGATGGATCGTTAATCGCAGCTGCGCACTCGCCTCGGGTTACACCCGCTGCCTCATCCAGCATGCAATGCTCATACGATCGCGCGTGGCGGGCAGCACCTCGTGTTCAAATTGTGCCGAGAGAAACAGCAGCAGCGTTCCGGCGCGCGGAAAGACGTCGTGATATGACTGATCGGCAAGGTAGAGCCGCAGTGCACCGCCCTCGGCCTCCTGCCAAGCTTCGTTGAGGTAGAACACAGCGGAAATCACACGGCTGACGTTGTTACGCAGGCAGTCGAGGTGGCGTGCATATGCGGCGCCTGGCCGATATACCGCGTAGTGTGATTCGCTGTCGATCAGGCCGAGAAACAGGTCGCGGTTGAGCGCATTCCGTAGCGCTTCGATGCGATCGGCGAACGCCTGCTGCGCCGCGCTCAGCGTGTCGGGTTGGAACCAGCGTGTGCTATCGCCGCGCAAAAGCGTGGTAGCGCGATTGGCCCCTACACGGGCCGGTGTAAGTAGCTGCGCGTCGTGCATGGCCATGCATTCGGTCGATAAGGCCTGCGTCTGGGCCTTTGACAAAAAGCTCGACACGACACACCAGCCATTGACGGCAAGCGCGCGTGTCGCGATGTCATATTCGCTGGGTCGGGAATTCGTCGAGACATCGATTGCCTCGTCCGGAGCGGCGTCGCCGATCGGGCAATCAACCAACAGTTCGATTTCCGCTCCAATCAGGTGGCGTTCCAGAAACTCATCTCTTTTTACCTGCTCTTCCTCTCGCGGCGCGATCGAGTACTCGCTCGAGTCTGCTACAAGCCGGCCAAAACCAAAACCATCGAGCGTTGGAGGGGTCGCGTCGAACGCGGGCATTGACACTCGCCAGACCCAGGAGGAAGAGCGGGGTCGAGGTAGTCGATCTGTTGGGACACAGGCGCAGTCTACACGAGTGGGACAAACCGTCCGTTGATGCTTGAGCGAAACCTTTGGCCGACGCTTATTACGTGCTGTTGGCCGATCCTGCGATCGCGGGGAAAGAACGGGCCTTGTTGACCCAAGCGGGTGCAACACTCTACCGGTTGGGCCTGAACGAACGGGTGGTGGTGGTGGCGCTCAAGAGATGTCCACGCGTGTGTCCACCACGCCGGCGGCTTCCTCGGCAAGTCGTATCGCGACGAGGCGCGTCTGGGCATCGGTGTACGGCTTGATACCCAACAAGGAGCGGATCACCTTGTGATGCCGATAGAGCGCGGTATGCGCGGCGGGATAGGTAATGCGCTGAACCGGCGCCATGCCCAACCAGGCCGACACGTGCTCGATGAATTCGGCGGGTACCGCCTCCACAGCCGGAAAATGGCGCAGGAACTGGAAACACTTCAGGTTGACCAGAAGCGCGAGGCGCCGCTCAGCGGTGCGTGCGAAGCCTTGCGCCCACTCAATTTCCTCTGGGCGCGGGGTGAACGAGGTCTGCAGATCCTTCAGCGTGAGGGTACGCGGAAACCGAGGATAGGCAGTTCGTTCGATGCTGGCCATGGCAAGGGGCTCCCAATCGGGATAGGCGGACTTGTTCGGAAAGCGCTTTGCGAGGTCGCGTGGAGCTCGCTCAAACTGACCAGAATATGTTGTCGATGCCAGAAGACCAAGCCTGCGGCGCTGCCTGGTCATCACGCTAGGTTGGAGTCAGGCAGCGCGGCCGGCGCGCCGATTCGATCCGACGTTGCGCAAACGGGCCGGCCGCTGCGGCAGCAGACTGTCGGGTAGTGCCTGTCGCGCTTCGTCGGCGGGAAATAACAGGTGATGCCTTCTCCACCTGATCCAGTTGGGCGAACTGCAGCGATGTAACGAACTTTCTCTGGACCGGATGCGGCGGAACATGTCCGCAAGATACCGCACGATGCTGTTGGCAATCGCCGGCAGAAACCCGACCCAGCCGACGCCCGTAGGCCGGCTCGAAGACATAAAGGCCGGGATCTTTATTACTTCTGGGTATATGTGTCATTTCCGGCTTTATCCTGGTACGCCCCCGATTACCCGATCGATAGCGGAAGTCCTCGGCAGCCATGCCGATGACCCGGCATCCCGCGGCAAGGTGGGAAGCTATCTGATCCTCTGCGCCTTACACGCGAACATCATCACCGCGGGCATGTTCATCACGGCGATGGCGGGTAATCCCCTTGCGGTCAAGCTTGCCGCAGACCAAGGCGTCTCAATCAGTTGGCTCGACTGGGCGGTGGCAGCGTCTGTCCCCGGTTTGCTGTGTCTGGCCATCATTCCAATAGCCATGCTGTGGATTGCCCCGCCGCGCATTCGCCAAACACCCGATGCGACGGCCTTGGCCCGGAGAGAGCTAGCTGCCATGGGTCCGATCTCCGCCAAGGAGATCATCATGGCGGCAATCTTCCTTGGCTTGCTGGTGCTCTGGATTTTCGGTGAGGATCTGGACATTGGAGCGACGAGCCCAGCCGCAGGACACCGGCGCGCTGATCGAGACCATCGCCCGCATGAAGTCTCCCTTCTGGGGCATCACGGTGGGCGGCATCCTTCTTGGCGCCGTGCGCCCCGTGCATATACTGACATCGTCCCCGACCGTTCGCCGCATTGCCAGCAAGACAACGGAGGAGTCGGTTGATGCCAACGCGCAGCGCGCTGAGGCACGTACACTCGATTGACCCGGCCGGGCGTCAGGATGCCGACAGTGAACCAGCAATGGAGACGACGATGGAAAAAGACAATCACCCGAAGCCATTCTACAGATCACTCTACTTCCAGGTCATCACCGCAATTGTCATCGGCGTCATCCTCGGCCATTTCTATCCGCTGGCCGGCGAGGCGATGAAGCCGTTGGGTGATGGCTTCATCAAGCTGATCAAGATGATCATCGCGCCGATCATCTTCTGCACGGTCGTGGTGGGCATCGCCGGCATGGAGGACATGAAGAAGGTTGGCAAGACCGGCGGGCTGGCGCTGCTGTACTTTGAGATCGTGAGCAGCATTGCGCTGTTGGTCGGCCTGTTGATCATCAACATCGTCAAGCCCGGCGCCGGCATGAACGTCGACGCATCCACCCTCGACACGAAGGGCATCGCCGCCTACACCGAGCCCGGCAAGATGCAAGGCACGGTCGATTTCCTGCTGCACGTGATCCCGAACACGGTGGTGGATGCCTTTGCCAAGGGTGAGATCCTCCAGGTGCTGCTGTTCGCGGTGATGTTCGGTTTCGCGCTGCACAGGTTCGGTGGCCGCGGCACGCTGGTGTTCGATTTTATCGAGAAGTTTTCGCACGTGCTGTTCACCATCGTCGGCTACATAATGAAGGTCGCGCCGATTGGCGCCTTCGGCGCCATGGCCTTCACCATCGGAAAGTACGGCGTGAGCTCGCTGCTGCAGCTTGGCCAGTTGATGGCGACCTTCTACGCCACCTGCCTGCTTTTCATCTTCGTCGTGCTAGGCACCATCGCGCGGCTGCATGGCTTCTCGATCTGGAAATTCATCAAGTACATCAAGGAGGAACTGCTGATCGTGCTGGGCACGTCGTCGTCGGAATCCGTGTTGCCGCGGATGATGGCCAAGCTGGAGAACCTGGGCGCCCGCAAGTCCGTCGTCGGACTGGTGATCCCGACTGGCTACTCCTTCAATCTGGATGGCACCTCCATCTACCTGACCATGGCGGCGGTGTTCATCGCCCAGGCGACCAACACCGACATGACCCTGATGCAACAACTCACCCTGCTCGCCGTGCTGCTACTGACCTCCAAGGGCGCCGCCGGTGTCACCGGGAGTGGCTTCATCGTGCTGGCGGCCACGCTTTCGGCGGTGGGGCATGTTCCTGTGGCGGGGCTCGCCCTGATCCTCGGCATTGACCGCTTCATGTCGGAGGCGCGCGCCCTGACCAACCTGATCGGCAACGGCGTGGCCACGGTGGTAGTGGCGAAATGGACCGGCGACCTCGATATCGAGCGGATGCACCGCAGGCTTGCTGACGAGTCGGACATTGAGGCCGACGAGCCGGAAGTGGTGCTCGACCAGGTCGCGACCCATATGCCGGCCGCCGACACCACGGTAACCCGGTGAGCGGCAGCGCGCAAGCACACATCACCACCGCGAGATGTTGATGACGTCCATCAGCGCCGTGGCCGACGATCGCCCGCTCAGCCTTGTCGACCCGCGGAGACCGACCTTCAGGACACTGGCCGACCTTGCCAACGAGCGTTGGGCCCTGCCGCAGACCTCGTCGAGCCTTTATCAAGTGTTGGGCCACCAGTTCGCCGAACTCGGCCTGCCGCCGCCGCGCGTCTCGGTGGAATGGACGGGCTCTGGGGTCCCGATTGCCGAATTGCTGCGGAACACTGACCTGCTTGGGCTGCTGCCGCATCGCACGCTGACGGGGCCGGACGGCCGCGGCTTGTGCGTGATTGCCGATGGCGAGAGACTGCGCGAGCCCGAAGTCGCCCTGCTAGAGGTGATCGTCCTTCGCGTGCAAATTGATACCGTTGAAGAGGAAATGTTTCGCTACATCAATGACTTGTAATAGCCCTCGCAGTGCTGTTCTTTCCTGTGCCGTAAGTCGTTGATGGCATAGGAAGTCTCGCATCCCAGCGTATCAATTTACACGGAAAGCACGATCACCCCGACATCGAGGAGCTGCCGTTCGAGCGCGGAGTTATTGTCAGCCACAAGGCGATTCGCCGCCGGTGTGACAAGTTCGGCGGGGGTTTTGCCCATCGCGAAACTGTCAATTTGCCTCCTGGACTGACACGCCCGCAGCCCTTCTCAACCCGAATGACGGCAACGATGACGGTGAAAAATGAGCGGGTGGACGCGATGCGCTGGATCCAGGCGCAGATGGCCGACTACGGGCTGACCATGGAGGAGCTGGCGGCGGCGGGGTGCTTCGATCCGCCACCGCCACCCGCCTCCCGCGGTCTGCTACCGCAACGCCGAGGGGCTCACGTGGGACGGGCAGGGTGAGATGCCGGCCTGGCTGCAGCGGGCGGTCAATGCGGGGCAGAGCGCGGAGTTTTTCCGGGTCGGATAGCTTCAACGGCGTCTCATCCACGGTGCCACGGTGCGAATCGAGGTCGCTTCAGGCAAATACCTGGAGCGGGTAAGGCGAGGGAAGCAAAAATCGTGACTTCAGCGTATCTTGTACTTGCCAGGGCCGACCTGGCTGTTGCACGTGCTGTCCCATGCCAGCAAACCTTTCCCCCGAGTACAAGCGGGCCGAGCAAGCCTATCGGCTGGCACGCCAGCCGCGTGAGCAGCTCGAATGCCTGAAGGAGATGCTCCGTGCCATCCCGAAGCACAAGGGCACGGAGCGTCTGCAAGCCGATATCAAGTCACGGATCAGGGAACTCACCCAGGAATCTGCCAGCCACGGGAAGGCTGGTCACAGAGGGCCGTCACATGCGGTGCATCCCGACGGCGCGGCCCAGCTCTGTCTGATCGGCCCGCCCGGCGCGGGAAAATCCAGCCTGCACGCGAGGCTCACAGGATCGCACAACGGGGTCGGGCCCTACCCCCACCCGACCAGACTACCGATTCCCGGCATGTTGCCATTCGAGGACATCGCTTTTCAACTGGTCGACCTGCCGCCCGTTTCAGTCGAATTCCTGCAGCCTGAGCTCACCAGCCTGTTGCGGTCGACAGACGGCGCACTGCTCGTGGTCGACCTGAGCGCGCCAGACTGCACGGAACAGTTGGAGCGGATTCTGCGGCAGCTTGCCGCGGGAAAAATCATCCTGACGGAGCGCTGGCCGGCGACGGCGGAATTAGCGCCAGCTGATTCATTCAGTGTGTACCTCCCTACGCTGCTGCTGGCCAACAAGACGGATCTTGCCAACCCGGAAGACGCGGCTGTCCTCGAAGACCTGCTCGGCGTACGCTTTCCGGCGCTCGCAACCTCCGCGACCAGCGGGCGAGGGCTGGCCGAAATCGGCCCGTTCCTCTTCAAGGCTCTGGGGATCGTGCGCGTCTACACCAAGGCGCCCGGGAAACCCATCGACCAGAATCGGCCCTTTACGATGCGCCGCGGCGACACCGTGCTGGATGTCGCCATGCGGGTGCATCCCGATCTCGCAAGCACGTTCAAGTTCGCGCGCATTTGGGGGAGTGGCAAGTTCAGCGGCCAGCAGGTCGGCGCCGATTACCCGGTCGCCGATGCAGACGTGGTGGAACTGCATTCGTAGCGCACCGCTGACGAAAAGTCACGGCCGCAGTCAGCCTGTCCTTGACAGCCCAACGCACGGGCTTCGGGGACGCATCGGGAGCAGGCGAGAGATTCGATAAGGAGTGCAAATCGGCAACAAAGGTTGCTCATCCAAGGATGGGGATCGAATCCGGCAGTATGTCGATGACCTCAAGCGCGCGTCGAGTAGCTCGGCGTTCTCGTCGAACTCGAAGTCCTCATCCAGCCGTCCGCCGTTGCGCAAATCAGCGCCGGTCACCTGCGTGCCATCCCGGTAGGCAACGGCCATGTCGGAGAAATCGGCAGTGGTTCCGATCGGCATGTAGCGTAGGAACATTGCCAGGTTTGCCTTGAACGCTCGGAATTCTTGGGAGGTCATGGCAGAGCTCCGGTGCGGAGGCGGAAGACGATGGAAGGTTGCACCTAATCTTTCGGCGCGTCAATTTGGAGCGTTGACCGGCACACTTAGAGCCGCCGTGAAAGTCGACAAGAGCCGACCGGCCCACAACTGGCGGAGGTCGCTTGCCGGTAGAGTCGAGATGTGGCGCGGTGGCGTTAGGTTCGGTTTGTCTGTTGCCGCCCCTTTCGTCTGGCGGTGCCCTAGTAACCTCCCCGTAACTCCGTTTCCACACCCCGCTCATCGAACCGGACATGCAGATCTCCCGCATCCGGCTCTCGGACAAGACATCACGCCTTCGTACACGACAAGTTACTACCAGGGACCGGACAGCCGACCGAGACCGAAGTGCCCGTAGAGGTGCGAGGGTGGATAAGCCCGTCACCTCCACGATTGCTCCGGTTGCTTCCGGCTGGAGCGGTTGCCGGGTGGGGCTTTCACCCACTGGAAAAGCGCCGCCTTTTCACGGCGCACGCCATGAAGCGTCATTCGCCTGCACCGACGCGTGGACGTTCGTGCGTCCGCTTCGCTCAAGTAACAGACCCTTGTTCGCCATCGCTTCTGTCGCCTCTGTGGCGCTTCGACGCGCCTTCGTGTCCTGACGTCCGCGACAATCCGCGAGTGGCGTCCGATTGGCTGTGCGCCTCCGACATATATACACAAAAAGTGTCAATGACTAACCAATAATATATTGGACGTGATTTAGTTGCGGCCATATTCTCCACCCAATCAACGGGCGCGGAAATGACCATGGCAAGCAATCTCATTCTTGAAACCGTCGGACTGAGGAAAGAATTCAAGGGATTTGTCGCCGTAAACGACGTCAGTCTCAAGGTCAGGCGGGGGCACATCCACGCGCTGATTGGTCCGAACGGTGCAGGCAAGACCACCTGCTTCAACCTCCTTACCAAGTTCCTGGATCCCACGCGCGGCACCATACGGTTCAACGGTGCCGAGATCACCGGCGAGAAGCCGGCGCAGGTGGCACGCAGGGGCGTGGTGCGCTCCTTCCAGATCTCGGCGGTGTTTCCGCATCTGACCGTGCTCGAGAACGTACGTATCCCGCTGCAGCGCAGGCTCGGGATTTCCTTCCAGTTCTGGCGCTCGCCGAAAGTCCTCGCATCGCTCGATGACAGGGCCATGGCATTGCTCGCCGACGTCGGACTGGAGGACTTCGCCGCCATGACAACCGCCGAGATGCCCTACGGTCGCAAGCGCGCGCTGGAAATCGCCACCACGCTGGCCCTCGACCCCGAGCTGATGCTGCTCGACGAGCCTACGCAGGGCATGGGCCACGAAGACGTTGACCGCGTCATGCAGCTCATCAAGAAAGTCTCGGCCAATCGCAGCATCCTGATGGTGGAGCACAACATGAAAGTGGTGTCCGGCATCTGCGACGCCATCACGGTGCTGGCGCGCGGCAGCGTGCTGGCTGAGGGCACATACGCGGAAGTCTCCGCCAACCCGCAGGTCATCGAGGCCTATATGGGCAGCGCTGATGCCGCGCTCGCTGCGCCGGGAGGGCATTGATCATGGCGACGGAATACCTGCGGGTCACCGACCTCCATGCCTTCTACGGCGAATCGCACATCCTGCACGGCATCGACTTGCTGGTGAACGAGGGAGAGTGCGTGACCCTGCTCGGCCGCAACGGGGCAGGCCGTACCACCACCCTGCGCGCCATCATGGGCCTGACGGGGCGGCGCTCCGGCTCGGTCATGATCGACGGCCGCGAGGCAATCGGCATGCCGGCCCATCGCATCGCGCGTCTGGGTGTCGGCTTTTGCCCGGAAGAGCGGGCGATTTATTCCAGCCTCTCGTGCGAGGAGAACCTCCTGCTGCCGCCGCAGGTGGGTGGCGGCGGGATGAGCCTCGACGAGATCTACGCGATGTTCCCCAACCTCCACGAGCGGCGGCATAGCCAGGGCACACGGCTCTCGGGCGGCGAGCAACAGATGCTGGCGATGGCGCGCATCCTGCGCACTGGGGCGCGGTTGCTGCTGCTGGACGAAATCTCCGAGGGACTGGCGCCGGTGATCGTGCAGAAGCTCGCCCAGGTCATCCGCGACCTCAAGGCGAAGGGCTACACGATCGTGCTGGTGGAGCAGAACTTCCGGTTCGCCGCGCCGCTGGCCGACCGCATGTACGTGGTGGAGCACGGCCAAATCGCCGCGGAGATCCACCAGCACGAGATTCACGAGAAGCAGCACCTGCTCCAGGAACTCCTGGGTGTCTGAGACCGCTGCGCAGGAGACAACATGACAACGATTCTGGGAGTCCCCCTACAGGGGCTGTTGGGGCAACTCGTACTCGGGCTGGTAAACGGCTCGTTCTACGCGATTCTCAGCCTCGGACTTGCCGTGATCTTCGGCATGCTCAACATCATCAACTTTGCCCACGGCGCGCTGTTCATGGTGGGCGCATTCGTCGCCTGGGCGGGCCTGGAGTATCTTGGCATCAGCTACTGGTGGTCGCTGCTGGCGACGCCGGTGCTGGTCGGGCTGGCGGGTATCGCCATCGAGCGCGGCCTGCTGCGGTGGCTGTACAAGCTCGACCACCTGTACGGGCTGCTGCTCACCTTCGGACTGGCGCTCATTATCGAAGGCCTGTTCCGCTTCCAATTCGGCGTCTCGGGGCAGCCCTATTCGATTCCCGACGAGGTGGCCGGCGCCTTCAACCTCGGCTTCATGATGCTGCCGAAATACCGCGCGTGGGTCATCGGCGCCTCGCTCACAGTGTGCCTGCTGACCTGGTTCACGATCGAGAAGACCCGCCTCGGCGCCTACCTGCGCGCCGCCACCGAGAACCCAAGCATTACCCAAGCCTTCGGCATCAACGTGCCGGTAATGGTGATGATGACCTATGCCTTCGGCGTGGGCCTGGCCGGGCTGGCCGGCGTGCTGGCAGCGCCGACGGGGCAACTAAGTCCGCTGATGGGGTCGAACCTGATCATCGTCGTGTTCGCGGTGGTGGTGATCGGCGGCATGGGTTCCATCCTTGGCGCGATCGTCGCCGGGCTGGGGCTGGGCGTGGTCGAAGGACTGACCAAGGTGTTTTATCCAGAGGCGTCGGCCACGGTGGTTTTCGTGATCATGGTCATCGTGCTGATGGTTCGTCCGGCAGGCCTGTTTGGCAAGGAAAAGTGAGGTCGAGTATGAAAATGAGAAATCTTGGCTACGGTGTCCTGCTGCTGGGCGCGCTGGCTGCCCCGGCCGTGCTCTATCCGGTGATGCTGATGAAGGTGCTGTGCTTCGCCTTATTCGCCTGCGCCTTCAACTTGCTGCTCGGCTATGCCGGCCTGCTCTCGTTTGGCCATGCGGCGTTCCTCGGCACGGCGGCCTATATATCGGGCTACGGCATGAAGACCTGGGGACTCACCCCGGAACTCGGCCTGCTGCTCGGCACGGCCGTCTCGGCTGCCGCGGGCTTTGTCGTCGGGGCGCTGGCTATTCGCCGGCAGGGCATCTACTTCGCGATGATCACGCTTGCTTTGGCACAGATGTTTTACTTCTTGTTCCTGCAGGCGCCGTTCACCGGCGGCGAGGATGGCTTGCAGGCCATTCCGCGAGGCAGGCTGTTCGGCCTGATCGACCTGGCGTCGGATCTGCGCATGTACTACTTCGTTCTGGCGATCTTCCTGTTCACCTTCTGGCTGATCCACCGGATCATCCATTCGCCTTTCGGCCAGATCCTGAAGGCGATCCGCGAGAACGAGGCGCGCACCACCTCGCTGGGCTACGACGTCGCGCGCTACAAGCTGCTGGCCTTCGTCCTCTCGGCGGCCCTGGCCGGCCTTGCCGGGGCCACCAAGACCCTGGTCTTTCAGTTTGCCACCCTGGCCGACGCGCACTGGCACACCTCCGGCGAAGTCGTGCTGATGACGCTGTTGGGCGGCCTTGGCACTGCCTTCGGCCCGGTGGTGGGCGCGGGCATCGTGGTCGCCATCCAGAACGCCTTGGCGGACAAGGTCGGTTCCATGATCACCGTGATCATGGGGAGCATTTTCGTCGTGTGCGTGCTGGCGTTCCGCCGCGGCATCGTCGGCGAGTTGAACGCGTTTTGCCAGAACATCGTGGGCAACCGCCGCGGCCGGTCGGCACCGCGCCACGCTGCGGTGCCGGCACCAAGTCATGACGAAACCCCCGCCGGAGCAGGCGTGCATGCCCGGCGCGTGGAAGGAAAGGCATGAAATCGAGCGCTGAACGGAACACCCCATATATATCCCCACAGTAGAGGAGACACAGGATGAACAATCGCATCAAGCTGCTTTCGCTCGCCGCGCTGCTGGCGGCCTCGACGGCGCAGGCCGAGATCACGGACGGCGTGGTCCGGATCGGCGTGCTCAACGATCAGACCGGCGTTTATGCCGGGCTGGCTGGTCCCGGTTCGGTCTGGGCCGCGAAGAAGGCGGTCCAGGACTTCGCGCCAGAGAAGCATGGTCTGAAGGTGGAAATCGTGGCAGCCGACCACCAGAATAAGCCGGACGTCGGGGCAAGCATCGCCCGCCGCTGGTTCGACGTGGACAAGGTGGACGCTATCGTCGACGTGCCGACCTCGTCGGTCGTCCTGGCGGTCAACCAGGTGGCCAAGGAGAAGAACAAGGTGATGATTGTCACCGGCGGCGGCACCTCCGACCTCACCGCAAAGGCCTGCACGCCCAATGCGATCCACTGGGCCTACGACACGTGGGCACTGGCGAATGGGACTGGTAAGGCGGTTGTCAAGTCGGGGGGCAAGAGTTGGTTCTTCGTGACTGCTGACTACGCCTTCGGCCACTCGCTCGAACGCGACACCGAGGCCGTTGTCGTCAAGAACGGTGGCAAGGTCCTCGGCAAGGTCCGGCATCCTTTCCCGGGCAACGATTTCTCCTCCTACCTGCTTCAGGCTCAGGCCTCGAAGGCGCAGGTAGTGGGCCTGGCCAACGCCGGGGGCGACACCATCGGCGCGGTCAAGCAGGCCGCCGAGTTCGGCGTGACCGCCGGCGGTCAGAAGCTGGCAGGTCTGCTCGTCTTCAGCAGCGACGTCCAGGCGCTCGGCCTCAAAGCCGCCCAGGGCCTTTTACTGAGCGAGACCTGGTACTGGGACATGACCGACGAGAACCGCAAGTTCGGCAAGGAATTCGCCGCCGCGAACAACGGCAAGTTTCCGACCATGGCGCAGGCGGGCACGTACTCGGCGGTGATCCACTACCTGAAGGCAGTGGCGGCGATAAAGGCGGACGGCGACGGCGCCGCCGTGGTCGCGAAGATGAAGGCGATGCCCACCGACGACAAGCTGTTCGGCAAGGGCAGCATCCGCGAAGACGGCCGGAAGATCCACCCGCTCTACCTTTTCGAGGTGAAGAAGCCGTCGGAATCGAAGTATGCGGGCGACTTCTACAAGCTCATCGCCACCATTCCCGCCAACGAGGCGTTCCGGCCGATGGCAGAGGGTGGCTGCCCGCTCGTTGGCAAGAAGGCTTCATGAGGATCACCCGGACGTCGCCCAGGCCTGCCGCCTCGCTGCGAGCGGCTTTGCGAGGTATCGCGAGACGACGCCCGGGCCGCGCGCCAGCTTCCTGGAAGCCATCGCCATCGGCATCGAAGGCCTCGGCGACGCCCTCATCGAGCGCGCCATGGCCGAGACGGCCCTGCCGCGAGCGCGGCTGCAGGGCGAGCGGGCGCGCACGGCGCGCCAGTTGCGGCTGTTTGCCGGGGTTGTGCGGGCCGGGCACTGGCATGGGGCGACATTCGATACGCCGTTGCCGGATCGTGCCGAAGGCATCGCGCGGGAATTCGTCGATTCGCTCGTGATGGGCGTCGGCCAGTTTTGTTGCAGCGGGCGAGGTCGGGGGGAACCCTCACAGCATGCTTTTGGCCGTCTCGATGAACGCCGTCATGAGCGGCGTTGGGGTGCGCTGGCTATAGCCGAGCATGATCTCCACTGTCGGCTGCCGGCCTTCGATCGGCTTGTAAACCACGTGGTCGAACTTCACCTTCCGGACTGACGCCGGCACAAAGCCGAGGCCCGCACCGGAGCTGACCAGGCCGAGTAGCGTATAGACCTGCCCCACTTCCGAGACAACCTTCGGTACAAAACCCGCCGACGCGCACATGCGCATGTTCATGGCGTGGAAGTCCGGCGCCGCCTCTGGTGTGTACATGACGAAGGGCTCCTGCGCGCAATTCTTCAGTGAGATCGACTCAGCGTTCGCCAGCGGGTGTCTTGCCGGCACGGCCAGCACGAAGGGCTCTTCGAGGATGGTCTCCCATGTCACGTCCTCAAGGTCGGGCACCGGCCGCATGAAAGAAATATCCGCGTCACCCCGGCGCAGCGCTTCCGCCTGTTTGACGACCGGAAACCAGCGCAGCAGGATTTCCACGGAGGGAAAACGCTCTCGGTAGGCGCGCAGGATGGGCGGCAGCATCGTGTAGGACGCGTGTTCGAAAAAGCCGACCGTCAGCCGACCCGTTTCGCCGCGATGCGCGCGCTGCGCCTGGACGACTGCCCTCTCGGTAGCTCGCAGGATCTGCCGCGCTTGCTCAAGGAAAACGCGGCCCGCCTCCGTCAGTTCCACGTGCCGACGCGAGCGATTTAGCAGTGTGACACCCATCTCCTCCTCGAGTTGGCGGATCTGCATGCTCAGCGGAGGCTGGGCGATGTGCAGTCGCTCGGCCGCTCTCGTGAAATTAAGTTCCTCAGCGATGGCGATGAAGTACCGGAGGTGGCGAAGGTCCATCACTATATCCAGCAAGTATAAAAGATCGATTAATTATATATTGGACACTAGTTTGCGCAATCCCTACGATTCCATGCATACCCCGCCCCGCGTACCACCCCAGCCGGTCCGCAAGGCTGGCACCGGAGAACGGAAAAGCCAATGTACGCATGGAGACAAACATATGGATTCCAGACTGATCGATGATGCGCTCGATCGCATCCTGCAACGCATCGATGCGACGATCGCGCAGGACGAGGCGGGCTTTCCGCACTATGGCGATCCGGCCGACGGCACCTGGACACGCTCCCCGGCCGGCGACTGGACCGGGGGCTTCTGGGTCGGGATGCTGTGGCTGGCTGCCCTGCGCACCGGCGAGCAGAAGTACCGCGACAGCGCCCGCATGTGGTCCGCACGGCTGGCGCCGCGGGTGGCGTCGAAGTCGGTGTTCAAGGGATTCCTCTTCTGGTACGGCGCGCAACTCGGCGGCTCGCTGCTGGCCGATCCGCAGGCCGCAGGGCTCGCGCTCGACGGCACGCGTGGCCTGGCGGAGATGTACAGCGAAGCGGCCCGCCTGATCCCGCTCGGCACCGAGGCCGAGGAGGCCTCCAGCGTGGGGACGAGCGAGGCCAACATCGATGCCATTCCGGGCACCGTGGCGCTGCTGCTGCGGCACGACGCCGCGCTCGGCACGGGCGAGATCGGCCGCCAGCACCTGCGCCAGCACATTGCCCTGTGCGTGCGCGAGGATGGCTCGGTCTGCCAGTCCGCCACATTCAACGCTACCGATGGCTCGCTCGTGAAGCGCTACACGCACAAGGGCATCCATGACAGCAGCACCTGGGCCCGCGCCCAGGCGTGGGGCATGCTCGGCCTCGCACAGGCGCTGTCGTGCGGCGAGCAGGCGTTCGAATCCGACGCGATCCGCGTAGCAGATTGGTGGGTCGCGCACCTGCCCGCCGACCGCGTGGCCTTCTGGGATTTCGACGATCCCGCCATCCCGCACACTAACCGCGACACCTCGGCCACCGCCATCGCCGCCGCCAGCCTGCTCAAACTGGCTGTGCTCATCCCGGAGCGTGCGGCGGTCTACCGCCAGGCCGCCGTCGAGAGCATCGAGCAACTCGTGATCCGCTTCCTGACCCCGGTCAGCCCAGGCGATGAACGGCAGGCTGGCATCCTCACCGGCGGCTGCTTCAACAAGCGCAATGGCGTCGCCATGGATAACGAGCTGGTCTGGGGCGACTACTTTCTCTTCGAATCTCTGCTCATCCTCGCGGGCAGGATTGACGCCACCCAGGTCTGAACCCAACCCACTCCCGGAGAAACCAAGTGTCCGACATCAAGATCCCGCACGAAGGCAACGTATCCACCCTTGTTGGCACGTACACCAGCTACACCCGCACCCTCGGCGAGTACGACATCTATGCCTTCGCCGGCATCAGCGGTGACAACCACCCCAACCACATGGACGACGAATACTGCAAGCGCATGGGCTTCGGCGGCCGCATCGCGCAGGGCGCCATGATGGTCGGTTTCATCGCCGGCGCCGTGACCAAGTATCTCGACATGATCAAGCGCCCGGCGGTCTCCTACGGCTACGACAACGTGCGCTTCACCAAGCCCGTTCGCATCGGAGACACCCTCACCGTGAACTACCGCATTGCCCGCGCCGACGACGAGAAGAAGCGCCTGTGGGCTGAGGCGACGCTACTCAACCAGCGGGGAGAGACGGTCTGCGTCGGTACCCACATCATCCATTTCCAGGCCTGAGCCCGGGCTGCGAGCGGCCAGAAAGGTGAGAGATCGCATGAGCAAGATCTGTACTGCGGCGCAGGCCGTTTCGGATATCCGGCCCGGTCAGAGCGTGGGCAGCGTCGGCGTGATCGGCTGGCTGACGCCGGACGCGTTGTTCCAGGCGCTGGCGCAACGCTTCCACGAGACTGGGTCGCCTCGTGACCTGACCTTCTTCTTCCCGGTCAGTGTCGGCGACGGCATGGGCATCCGCGGCATGGATCACGTGGCCGTCGAAGGGCTGATGAAGCGGATCGTGTCGGGCAACTTTACCAATGCGGTGAATCCGGCCACCGGCAAGCGCCCCGAGTTCATGCGCCTGATCCGCGAGAATCGGGTGGAAGCCTACTGCTGGCCGATCGGCGCCACCATGCACTGGCTGCGCGAAGTCGCCCGGCGCAGCCCAGGCTACCTGACGCGCATCGGCCTCGGCTCCTACATCGACCCGCGCCAGCAGGGCGGCAAGTACACGGCGCGCGCCACCGACGACCTGGTGCGGGTGCAGGAGCTGGGCGGCAAGGAATACCTGTTCTATCCGAGCTGGCCGCTCGACGTGGCGTTCTTGCGTGCCACCAGCGCCGACGAGCACGGCAACCTGAGCTTCGAGGACGAGCCGATCACGTCGTGCGCGCTGGCCATGGCGCTGGCGGTGAAGGCGTCAGGCGGCACCGTGATCGCACAGGTGCGCAAGCTGGTGCCGCGCCACGCCCGGCCGGCGCACGCGGTGCGGATTCCCGGCGTGCTGGTGGATCGCGTCGTGGTGGAACCCGACGCCATGATGACCACCGACATCCGGTACGACGATGCCTATCTCGGCGGCCAGCTTTTCGACGGCCGCGCCTCGGACCGCCTGACGCCCGGCGCCGACAAGGTGATCGCCCGGCGGGCGGCCCGGGAAATCAGACCCGGCGAGGTCAGCATCTTCGGCTTCGGTGCTTCGTCCGACGTGCCCACGGTGATGATGGAAGACGGCCTGTTCGCCGACGGCGGCCTGCGTCGCTACAGCTTCACCACCGAGCACGGCCCCTTCGGCGGCGTCGTGATGAGCGGCTGGCAATTTTCCGCCAACAAGTATCCGGAGGCCTTGATCGATGGCCCCTCGCAGTTCGACTTCATCGACGGCGGCAAC
Source organism: Cupriavidus sp. 22TCCZM01-5 (assembly GCF_057798915.1). Classification (NCBI taxonomy): domain Bacteria; kingdom Pseudomonadati; phylum Pseudomonadota; class Betaproteobacteria; order Burkholderiales; family Burkholderiaceae; genus Cupriavidus; species Cupriavidus sp. 22TCCZM01-5. The sequence goes on along the minus strand of NZ_JBYOJR010000015.1, from coordinate 123,021 downwards.
TGCCCGATGGCGGCGCTGGCCTTTGCCCAGTTCGACCGGGACGGAAACATCAACGTCAGCCGCTTCGGCGCGGCCAATCCGGGGCCGGGCGGCTTCATCGACATCGCCTACAACGCGCGCAAGCTGCTGTTCACCGGCACCTTCACCACCGGCGGCCTCGCCGCCGCCACCACCGACGGCTTCCTGTCGGTCGGGCGCGAGGGGAGCGTGCGCAAGTTCGTCGAGCGCGTGGACGAGATCACCTATCCACTGGGGCGCAACGTGGCCGAGCGCGGCCAGGAGGCCAAGGTCATCACCGAGCGCGCAGTTTTCTCAGTGGCGGCAGACGGACTGGTACTGGAGGAGGTTGCGCCCGGTATAGACGTCAGGTCCCAGGTACTAGACCTGATGGCCTTCCCGCCGGCGCGCGTGGCGGAGCCGCTTCCGCGCATGGACCCGACGCTGTTCCGCGCCTGACGCATCGACATATCTACGAGGAAAACATGGCTGTCATCAACTACCTGACTACCGTCCACATCGATTTCGGCGCCATCCGGATGCTGGGGGCCGAGCTGCAGCGCCTGGGCATCCAGCGACCGCTGATCGTCACCGACCGCGGCATCCGCGCCGCCGGCATCGCCGACAAGGTGCTCGACGCCTTGGGCCCGGATTGCTCTCCCACCGTCTTCGAGGACACCCCACCCAACCCGACGGAAGCCGCTGTGTCCGCCGCGACCGGCCTTTACCTGGGCAACGGCTGCGACGGCATCGTGGCCGTGGGCGGCGGGTCGCCCATCGACCTGGGCAAGGCCACCGCGCTGCTGGCGACCCATCCGGCACCGCTGCAGACCTACGCTGCGGTGGAGGGCGGCGCGAGCCGGATCACCAGCCGGGTCGCCCCGCTGGTGGCAATCCCGACAACTGCGGGTACCGGCAGCGAAGTGGGCCGGGGCGCGGTCATCGTCATGGAGTCCGGCCGCAAGCTCGGCCTGCTTAGTCCGTTCCTGCTGCCGAAGCTCGCCATCTGCGACCCCGAACTGACGCTCGGCCTGCCGCCGGCCCTGACCGCCGCAACCGGCATGGACGCCATCGCCCACTGCATCGAGACCTTCCTGGCGCCGGCCATCAACCCGCCCGCCGAAGCGATCGCCCTGGACGGCCTGCGCCGCGGCATAGCCAATATCGGCAAGGCCACCGCCGACGGCTGCGACCGCGACGCGCGCTGGAACATGATGATGGCCGCCATGGAAGGCGCGCTGGCCTTCCAGAAGGGGCTGGGCGCGGTGCATGCCCTGTCGCACCCGCTGGGCGCGGTGCCCGGCGTCTCGTTGCACCACGGCACGCTGAATGCCGTGCTGCTGCCGGCCGTGCTGCGCTTTAACAAGCCGGCGACCCAAGCCAAGCAGGCCGCGCTTGTCCAGGCCATGGGCCTGCCCGCCGGCGGGGACCCGGCTCAGGCCATCAGCGAACTCAACGCCCGTCTCGGGTTGCCGGCTGGTCTCGGCGCCATGGGCGTGCCGCGTGAGGCGTTGGAGGACATCGCGGTCGCCGCCACGAAGGACCACTGCCACGCCACCAATCCCCGCACTGCCACGGTCGATGACTACCTGGCGATGCTGCAGGAATCGTATTGAGGAGAAAGACGATGTCATACATCGCGGAACACCACGAGATTATCCGGCAGGCGGTGCGCCGCTTCGCCGAGGAAGAAATCGCACCGGTCGCCCACCGGTTGTGGGAAGAGGAGAGTTTTCCCTACGAGGTCTGGCGCCGGGCCGGCGAACTGGGCTATATCGGGCTGCCGTACCCCGAAGCCTGGGGAGGCAGCGGCGGCGACTGGCTTGGCTTCGCCATTGCACTGGAAGAGATCGCCCGCGTCGATTGCGCCGTGGCGGTGGCCATCATGGCCAATTCGACGGCGGCCAGCCTGCTCAACAACTACGGCACCGATGGCCAGAAGGCGCGCTTCCTGCGGCCGATCCTGGCGGGCACGCAGGTCGGCTGCATCGGCCTGACAGAGCCGAACGCCGGCTCCGACGCCGCCAATATCCAGACCCGCGCCGTGCTGAAGGATGGCCGCTGGGTCATCAATGGCGCCAAGACCTTCATCAGCAACTCGGGTTCCGAGATCACCGGTCCGATCGTCATTGCGGCGGTGACGGGAATCCGGCCCGACGGCCGCAAGGACATTTCGAACTTCATCGTGCCGAACGGCACGTCCGGCTTCAGCCATGGCAAGAAGCTGCACAAGATCGGCTGGCGCGGATCGACCACATTCGAGTTGTTCTTCGAGGACTGCACCATTTCTGCCGAGCACCTGCTCGGCGAGCTCGGGGCCGGCCTCAGGCAGACCCTGTCACAGGTGAGCACCGGCCGCATCCTGATCGGAACGCTGGGCCTGGGCATCCTGCAGGGCTCGCTGGAACGCTCCGTCCGCTACATGAGCGAGCGTACAGCGTTCGGCAAGACGCTCGACCAGTTCCAGTCGCTGCAGTTCAAGCTGGCCGACATGGCGACCCACGCGCACGCTGCCCGCCTGATGCTCTACGACGCCGCGGTGGCCAAAGACGAGGGCCTGCCCTACGATCGGCAGGCCTCGATGGCAAAGCTCTTCGCAACCGAGAAGGCCATGGAGGCGGCCCACCAGGCCGTGCAGATCCACGGCGGCAACGGGATCATGACGGAGTACGCGGTATCGCGCGCGTTCGGGGATGCCAAGGTGCTCGAGATCGTTGAGGGGACCTCCGAGATCCAGCGGATGATCATCTCCCGCGACGTAATGCGCTGACGCACGGCTGCAGCCAGTGAGGCAATCCATGGAACACGTCGAACACAGCGCGGATGGGCTGGAGCGCAGCCCGGTCAACTTCGTGCCCCTGACGCCGATCTCCTTCCTGCGAAGGACGGCCGAGGTCTACCCTGAGCGTACAGCCATCGTCTACGGCGAGCGCCGCACGAGCTGGCGGGCAATGCTCGACCGCAGCCGCCGCCTCGCGTCGGCGCTGGTGGCCGCCGGCGTCAGGACTGGCGATACGGTGGCCGTGATGGCCGCCAACACGCCGGAGATGCTGGAGATGCATTTCGGCGTGCCCATGAGCGGCGCCATGCTGAACACGCTGAACGTGCGTCTGGATGCGGCCGCCATTGCCTTCATGCTCAGGCACGCGGATGCAAAGGTGCTGGTCACCGACACGGAGTACGCTGACGTAGTCGAAGCCGCACTGGAACTGCTCGACGACAAGCCACTGGTGATTGACATCATCGATCCCGCCGTCGAAGGGGGCCGCAGGCTGGCGGAGATCGAATACGAGGGCTTCCTGGCCGAGGGCGATCCGCACTGGGAGGGCGGCGAGCCCGCCGACGAATGGCAGGCCATCGCCCTCAACTATACCTCCGGCACCACGGGCAACCCAAAGGGCGTGGTCTACCACCATCGCGGCGCCTATCTGGCTGCGCTGTCGAACATGCTCGACTGGGGCATGCCCCGGCACGCCGTCTTCCTGTGGACGCTGCCGCTGTTCCACTGCAATGGCTGGTGCTTCGCCTGGACGCTGGCGGCCAACGCCGGTACCAGCGTCTGCCTGCGGCGGGTGGATGCTGCCGCCGTGCTCGATGCGATTCGCGAGCACCAGGTCACTCACTACTGCGGGGCGCCGATCGTGCATGCGATGCTCGCCCACGCACCTGAACCGTGGAAGGCGGGCATCGACCATCCGGTCCACGGACTCATCGGCGGCGCGCCGCCGCCGATGCCGGTGATCGAAGGCCTGCTGCGCATGGGGATCAGGATCACCCAGATCTACGGGCTGACCGAGGTCTACGGCCCCGCTGCGGTTTGCGTGGAGCAGCCCGAATGGGACGACCTCGGCATCGGTGCGCTGGCGGAACGGAAAGGACGGCAGGGCGTCCGCTACACTGCGCAGGAAGGCATGGCCGTGCTACATCCCGAAACCCTTGTGCCGGTGCCGTGGGACGGGAAGACCATCGGCGAAGTTATGTTCCGCGGCAACATGACGATGAAGGGCTACCTGAAGAACCCGGAGGCCACGGCGGAGGCCTTTGCCGGCGGCTGGTTCCACTCGGGTGACCTCGCAGTCGTCTGCCCGGATGGCTATGTACAGATCCGGGACCGTTCCAAGGACGTCATCATTTCCGGCGGAGAGAATATCAACTCGCTGGAGGTGGAGGAGGTGCTCTACCGGCACCCCGCGGTGCGCGTGGCAGCCGTCGTCGCCCAGCCGGACGAGCGTTGGGGGGAGACGCCATGCGCCTTTGTCGAAATCGTCGATGGCGCCAGGGTCGGCGAGCGCGAACTGATCGAACATTGCCGCGCCCACTTGGCGCACTTCAAGGCGCCGAAGAAGGTGGTCATCGGCCGCCTTCCCAGGACGTCGACCGGCAAGATCCAGAAGTTCCTCCTCAGGCAACGAGCAAGCTCCGGCGCTCCCTCGCCCGGCCACGTACCGGCGTGACGTCCCCCGTGAATGTGTTTTGGTGGCCCGCCGAGCCTGCTCTTCATATTCGGGATATCCGCAGCTGGTCGAGTAAAGCTAGTTGCAGCCAATCAGCATGAAGACCTCATACAATCAAACCGACTGTCCACCATTCGAGCGGTACATGTTAGGAGTGCAGCCCTTCTCTCGACCAAACGCCCGCTGAAAGGCGTCCACTGACCGAAAGCCACTCTCCGAGGCGATCTTCTCCTGCGGCCAATCCGTTTGCAGAAGTAGCGTCGTGGCCCGTTCCAATCGTGCCCGCGTGACAAAGGCTGCAGGGGTGCTGCCGGTCTCGGCCGCAAATGCCCTGGCCAGATTGCGCGGGCTCATGAGGATCCGCTGCGCCATCGCCTCGACCGAAAGATCGCCTGACAGATTGTTCATGATCCAGGTCACCCGCACGCGCGGCGTTGCGCCCGCCTGTGCCGCCAACGTGCGACTCTCCTGCGATTCGGTGCTGCCCACCCATTCGCCGACCCTCGAGTGTGGGAGTGACAGATTCGCAATGAACGCCACCGCTCGACGGGACCATCGATCAAAAAGTTAAATACCACGCACAAAAGCACGGCCGTGCCGAATTTTGAATTGGCTGGCGGGCGCTGCGGCTTTTCCAAATCGGCTGGACAGTTGGTGTTCGTGCCTCGGCGACACCAAATTCTACTGATATATTACATATCTGATGGAATTGCCGTGACATGGATGTAGGCCACCGGTGTGCGATTCAGGCGTCACCGGTTGAAACCGAGTACAGCCGAACATGACAACTACGCTTATTTATACCCACGCCGCGTGCCTCGAACACCGACCCGGGCCGCACCATCCGGAGTCGCCCGAACGCCTGAGAGCCGTCGTGCAGGCGTTGCGAACGCCCGAGTTCGCTTCTCTGGAATGGCGTGATGCGCCAATGGGCACCGTCGAGCAGTTGCAATTGATCCACCATTCCTACTACATCGACGAGATCGCGCAAAGCGCCCCCACCGAGGGATACGTGCCGCTGGATGCGGGCGATACGGTCATGTCGCCGGGCTCGTGGGAAGCCGTCATGCGCTGCGTCGGCGCTGCTTGCGCGGGTGTCGATGCGGTGATGGACGGCCAGGCGCGCAACGTGTTCTGCGCGACGCGGCCGTGCGGCCATCACGCTGAACCGGCGAAGGCGATGGGCTTTTGCATTTTCAACCAGGCGGCGATCGCGGCAGCCTACGCCTATGAGGTCCACAAACTCGAGCGCGTCGCTGTGGTCGATTTCGATGTGCATCACGGCAACGGAACCCAGGCAGCATTCTTCGACCGCCCGGAGCTGTTCTATGCATCCAGCCACCAGTCGCCCTTCTATCCCGGTACCGGAGCCCGGTCCGAGACAGGGGTGAACCACAATATCGTCAACGTTCCGTTGCCTCGCGGCTGTGAGCCGGCGCAGTTCCGTGCCGCGATTTCCGCCCTCGTGCTTCCCTCGCTAAGGGCGTTCGCCCCCGAAATCCTCATTGTCTCCGCGGGATTCGACGCGCACCGTCTGGATCCCCTCGCTGGCATGAACCTGGAGGACAGCGACTTCCATTGGATCACCAAGGAACTGATGCAGATTGCCGACGAGACCTGCGACGGCCGCATCGTATCGATCCTGGAAGGAGGCTATAGCCTTGACGCATTGGCCACCAGTGCGATGGCTCATGTCAGCGCTCTGATGCAGCCCGATGCCAAGTGAGCAGACACAGGTAATCGCCCAATTCCCAACCCCGCTTCTCCTCCTACACCCCGTCTGCGCCTAAACTGAAACTCCCCGGGCCGCCCGCCCACGCACCGGAGCGCCTTATGCCAGACGTCGCCATCACCCCCGCCGATCACGCGATCGGCCCCGACACCGCCAGGGTCACCGTCGTCGAGTACGGCGATTTCGAATGCGAATACTGCCGCATCGCCTACGGCGCCATGAAGATTCTGATGGAGCACTATGGCCCGCAGGTGCGTTTCGTCTACCGCCACTATCCAATGTCGCACTGGCACCCGTCGGCCGAAGCCGCCGCCGAATGCGCGGAAGCGGCCGGCGCGCAGCAGAAGTTCTGGCAGATGTACCGCCTGCTGCACGAGAAGCCGGACGGCCTCAAGGCTGACGCGTTGCGCCACTACGCCGGCATGCTTGGCATGGACCTGGACCGCTATGACCAGGACATGTCCGCGCATGCGCACCTGCCGCACATCCGCGACGACATGCGCGGCGCCACGCAATGGCAGGTGCGCGGCACGCCGTCGTTCTTCGTCAATGGCGTGGTGCAGGACGTGACCTTCGGCATGGAACGGCTGCAGCGGGCCATTGATACGGCGCTGACCCGCTGAGCGGGCCGGACGTCCTCACGCCAGGCTGATCCAGGTGGTCTTGAGGTCGGTGTACTTGTCCAGCGCGTGCAGCGACTTATCGCGCCCGGACCCCGACTGCTTGACGCCGCCGAACGGCACGGTGACGTCGCCGTCCAAATAGCAGTTGACCCACACCAGCCCGGCCCGAAGCCGGCGCGACACCCGGTGGGCCCGCGCCAGGTTCGCGGTCCATAGGCCCGATCCCAGGCCATACGGCGAATCGTTGGCCATGCGCACGACTTCGTCCTCGGTATCGAACACGGTCACGGCCAGCACCGGGCCAAAGATTTCCTCGCGCACGATGGCAAGCGACTGGCTCGGGCATTCGAAGATGGTCGGCTGCAGAAAGAAGCCGCCGGTATCCGTGCGCACGCGCTCGCCGCCCAGACGCAGCCTCGCGCCCTCCCGCTGCCCGCCTTCCACATACGACATCACGCGGTCGAGCTGGCGCGCGTCGACGATGGCACCCATGGCGGAGGCCGGGTCGAGCGGGTCGCCCGGCTGCATGGCCCTGGCGCAGGCCTCCAGCTTCGCCATGAAGCACTCGTACACCGCACGCTGCACGTAAAGCCGCGACCCGGCAATGCAGATCTCGCCCTGGTTGTTGAAGATACCGATGGCGGCCGCCTGCGCGGCGCGGTCGAGGTCCGGGCAGTCGTCGAAGACGATATGCGGCGACTTGCCGCCGCACTCAAGCCAGACGCGCTTGAGATTGGACTGGCCCGAGTACTCCATGAAGCGCTTGCCGGTGGCCGTGGAGCCGGTGAACGCAATGCAGTCCACGTCGGGATGCAGGCCGAGTGCCTGTCCGGCTTGCGCGCCCAGTCCCGGGACCACGTTGAACACGCCCGCGGGAATGCCCGCTTGCGCGGCCAACTCTGCCAGGCGCAGCGCGGTCAGCGGCGCTTGTTCGGCCGGCTTGAGGATGACGCTGTTGCCTGCGGCCAGCGCCGGAGCAACCTTCCAGCTTGCCATCAGCAGCGGATAGTTCCACGGCACCACCGCGGCCACCACGCCCAGCGGTTCGCGCGTGATGGTGGCCAGCACGCTGCTGCCAGTGGGAGCGATCTCGTCGTAGATCTTGTCGATTGCTTCCGCATACCAGGCGTAGGTACGCGCCGCCTCCGGGATGTCATAGGCCAGCGTGTCACCGATGGGCTTGCCCATGTCCAGCGTTTCGAGCAGCGCGAGTTCCTCCTGGTGCGCCTCGATCAGCGCGGCCAGGCGCAGCAGCACGGCCTTGCGCTCGCGCGGGGCCAGCCCGGCCCAGACCCCCTGCTCGAAGGCGCGGCGCGCCGCCGCCACCGCGCGGCCCACGTCTTCCGGTCCGCACGCGGCCACGCTGGCCAGCACGCGGCCGGTTGCCGGGTTGATGGTATCGAAGGTGGCGCCGTCGGCGGCGTCGGTCCATGCGCCGCCGATATAGGCGCGGCTTTGCGGACGCACCGCTGCCGCGCGGGCTTGCCAGTAAGACAGGTCGCGTATCTCGCTCATCGGATTCCTCGTTTGGTTGACATGGCGGCAGGCGCGGGCAGCGTCTGCGTCAGGCCCGCCACGACGATCAGGGCAATGCCGCCCAGCGCCAGTGCGTCGGGCCAGCGGCCAAACCACAGCGCGCTATAGAGCAGCGCCAGCAGCAAGTGGAAGTAATTCAGCGGCGCCAGGCGCGAAGCGGGGGCGCGCTGCAGCGCCAGGATCAGCAATACCTGCGCCGCCGCGCTCATCAACCCCATGGCCAGGATGGCCAGCCAGTCGGCCATGTCGGGCCAGACCGGCGGCGGGAAGAACGGTGCCGGCACGCCGGTGGCCACCATGCAGATCAGCGCGGCAACGCCGTACTGCACGCGCGCGTCCACCTGCCCCGCCATGCGCCGCGTCAGCAGTTGCAGCATGGCGTAGGCCAGTGTGGCGGCCAGCATCAGCACGGTGCCGAGCCATGACACCGCACCGCCGGGCCGCACGATCAGCAGCATGCCGCTGAAGCCGGCCGCCACCGCCAGCCACTGGCGTGAGCCGACTTTCTCTCCCAGCATCCATGGCGACAGGCCGACCACCATCAGTGGCGCCATGAAGTAGATGGCGGTGGCTTCGGCCAGCGGCATCCACAGCAGCGCGGTCATGAAGCAGGTGCCGACCACAGCCAGCATCAGCCCGCGCACCACCAGCAGGCCCCGGTGCGGGGTGTCCCAGAAGCGCAGCCTGCCCGAGCCGGCAAGCATGGCGCCCGCGACGGCCAGCGTGGCGGCGTAACGCACCGCATTGAGAAACGGCGCCGGATAGCGCCCGACCAGATGCTTGGCGGTGGCGTCCACGGTAGCGAACAGCGTCACCACGCACAGGAATAGCAGGCCGCCGCGCCACCAGCCGGGCGCCCCCCGGGCCGCGGGACTCATGCGCCGGCCTGCGCCACCATCGCGCCCAGCAGCACGTTGGCCCCGGCTTCCAGATGCTCGGGCCGGGCATCCTCCACTTCGTTGTGGCTGATGCCGTCCTTGCATGGGACGAAAATCATGGCGGTCGGTGTCACGCTGGCCATGTAGACGGCGTCGTGACCCGCGCCCGTGACGATGTCCTGGTGGCTGTAACCGCGCGCCACGGCCTCGCGCCGCACATGGTCGACGAGTTCCGGTGCGAACGGCGTCGGCGCAAAGTACTGCACGTCGTCGACCCTCACGTCGAGGCGGGCACCCGTGGTCTTGCCCTGCGCCAGCGCCTGGCAGGCGGCACGGAACCTGGCATCCATCTCGGCAAGCTTGCCGGCGTCCTCGTGGCGCAGGTCGACCGTGAACTTCACCGCGCCCGGAATCACGTTGCGCGAGCCCGGGTGGACATTGACCACGCCCACCGTGCCGCGCCCGTGCGGCGCGAAATCGTTGGCGATGCGCACCACCTCCTGCATCACGTGGGTGGCGCCATACAACGCGTCGCGGCGCATCGGCATGGGCGTCGGGCCGGCGTGGGCTTCCATGCCGGTCACGGTCACGTCATACCAGCGCAGCCCAAGCGAGCCGGTCACCACGCCGATCACGTTGCCGGCGCCTTCCAGCACGGGGCCCTGTTCGATATGCGCTTCGAAATACGCGCCGACCGGGCGCCCGCCTGCTTCCACGCTGCCGGCATAGCCAATGGCCTGCAGCTCGTCCGCCACGCGCTTGCCGTCTGCGTCCGTCGCTGCCAATGCCGTTTCCAGCGGGAAAATGCCGGCGAACACACCCGAGCCCATCATCACCGGCACAAAGCGCGTGCCTTCCTCATTGGTCCAGATGGCGAGTTCGAGCGGGGCCTCCGTGGTCACGCCGTGGTCATTGAGCGTGCGCATGACTTCGAGCCCCGCCAGCACGCCAAAGCAGCCATCGAACTTGCCGCCGGTTGGCTGGGTATCGATATGGCTGCCGGTCATCACCGGCGGCAACGCAGGGTTGCGTCCGGCGCGGCGGCCGAAGATATTGCCGACGCGGTCCACCGTGACGGTCAGGCCGGCCTCGCGCATCCAGCCGCACACGAGGTCGCGGCCCTGCCCGTCGAGCACGGTCAGCGCCAGCCGCGCATTGCCGCCCTTCGGCGTGGCGCCGATCCGCGCCAGGTCCATCAGCGACTGCCACAGGCGCTTGCCATCGATAGCGATCTTGCTGGTCATTGCTGTTCTCCAGTATTCCAAAAAGCTGCCGCCGGCTTACGCCGTGGCCGGCGCGAAGCCCGCCAGGAAAGCGTCAAGACCGCGCCCGATCGCCTCGACCTCGTAGCCGCCCTCCTGCACGACGACCGTGGGCAGGCCCAGCGCGTGGATGCGCTCGCCGATGCCGCGGTAACCGTCCATGCTCACCTTCAGCACGCTGATGGGGTCGTTCTCGTAGGTGTCGAAGCCCAGCGCCAGGACCACCGCCTGCGGACGGTAGTCGCGCAGCGCGTCGAGCGCGCCGTCCAGCGCCGCCAGGAACGCGTCGTCGCCGCTGCCATGCGGCAACGGGAAATTGAGGTTGTAGCCATACCCCGCGCCATAGCCGCGTTCGGTGGCATAGCCCGTGTAGAAAGGGTAATAGCCGGCCGGATCGGCATGCAGCGAGATCGTCATCACGTCGCAGCGGTGATAGAAGATCTGCTGCGTGCCGTCGCCGTGGTGCGCGTCGACGTCCAGCACCGCCACCTTGCCGAAGCGGTTCAGCAGCGTCTGCGCCGCGATGGCCGAGTTGTTGACGTAGCAGAAACCCGCAGCGCGGTCGCTGTGGGCGTGGTGGCCGGACGGACGGCACAGTGCATAGGCCATGCCCGCCCCGTCCTGCCGCTCGCATACATGGCGCGCGGCAGCCACCGCGCTGTGCGCGCCGCGCAGGATCGCGCGCCAGCTGTCCGGCCCGAGCGGACAACTGAGGTCGCCCAGGTAGTAGCCGGCCTGCGCGATGACCGAATCGGTCGGACACACGGGCCTGCGCGGTTCGCCCACCTTGCCGTTGTGGTATGGGGAAAGATTGGGCAGCACCTCGATGCCAGGCTCGAAGCCCGGACGTGCCAGTTCCTGCCAGCGCGCATACGCGCCGGCGAGGAAATCCAGGTAGCCCGGACTGTGCACCGCCTCGAGCGGCGCGCGCCCGCAATCGGGCGGCTCGGCCAGCCCGATGCCGCGCGCGGCCAGCGCGTGCTGCAGCGCCGCCGCGCGGGCCGGCACGTCGGTCGGCTTGCACAGCCGGCCCGCGCGCATGAACTGGCGGGGTTCATGCAGCAACTGTTCATCCGAGAAGAAGGCACGCATGGTCTTGGTATGGTGGTAGAGGGAAGCCCGGCTTATCCGGCACTCATCCGGCACTCATCCGGCGCTCATCCGGCAGCCTGACGCGCCAGCGCCGCGGCGCGGATGCCCGACAGCGTCATGCCCGGCGCAATGCCGTCCGGGTCGTAGCGCAGTTCGAGCAGCGCCGGCATGCTGTGCGTGGCCGCGAAGTCGAGCGCGCGGTCCAGCGCGGGGCCGAATTCGGCGTCGCTGGCCACCACCTCGCCATAACCGCGGTACGCGCGCGCCAGTTCCGCGAATTCCGGGTTCTCGAAGCCCAGCGCAATGGTGCGGCCCGGGAACTCGCGCTCCTGGTGCGCGCGGATGGTGCCCCAGATGCCGTTGTTGAACACCAGCACCACGATGCCAAGGCGGTATTGCATGGCCACGCCCAGCTCCTGCAGGTTCATCTGGAAGCAACCGTCGCCGGCGTAGCAGACCACGGTGCGTTGCGGATGCTCGAGCTTGGCCGAGATGGCCGCCGGCAGGCCGTAGCCCATCGAGCCCACGGTCGGCGCCAGGCTGGTGCCAAGGCCCTTGTAGCGGTAATAGGTATGCGGGAAGACGGCGTAGTTGCCGGCGCCGACGGTGATGCAGGCATCCTCGGGCAGGCGTTCGCGCACATGGCAGGCGGCCTGGTTCAGGTTCAGTGGCCCGGGCGCGGCCTGCGCCGTCTGGCTGTCGAGGTAATCGCGGCGCGCGCGTTCCACCAGCGCCGCGCGGTGGTGAGCCCGCGCCGGGCGCAGTCCATCCACGGCGGCCGCGAACGAGACCACGTCCGCGACGACCGGCAGCTCCGCGCGGAACACCCGGCCCAGTTCCTCGGGGTCCGGATAGACGTGCACCAGCCGCTGGCGCGGCAGCGGGCTTTCCACCACGGTATAGCCTTCGGTGGTGGCCTCGCCCATGCGGGTGCCCACGGCAATCAGCAGGTCGGACTCGCGGATGCGCGCGCGCAGCGCTTCGCCCATGCCCCAGCCGACGTGGCCGGCGTAGTTGGGATGGTGGTTGTCGAAGCACTCCAGGCGGCGCCACGCCAGCCCCACCGGCAGGCCGAAACGTTCGGCAAAGCCCTCCATCTGGCGCTGCGCTTGCGCAGTCCAGCCGGAGCCGCCGATCATCAGGAACGGGCGCTCGGCCTGTTCCAGCAGGCCCGCCAGCGACGCCAGCGCCTGCGGCGTCGGGGCGGCGTGGCTGCGCACGTAGCGCGGCATGTCGGGCACGGTGGCCTTGCCCCACAGCGTGTCCTCGGGCAACGCCAGCACCACCGGGCCCGGACGGCCGCTGGTGGCGACCGCGAACGCACGTGCGATGAACTCGGGAATGCGGTCGGTACGGTCGATCTGCGCGACCCACTTGGCCATCTGGCCGAACATGCGGCGGTAGTCGATTTCCTGGAACGCCTCGCGTTCGTAGAAATCGTTGCCCACCTGCCCCACGAACAGGATCATCGGCGTCGAGTCCTGGAACGCGGTATGCACGGCGATGCTGGCATTGGTGGCGCCCGGGCCGCGCGTGACGAAGCACACGCCGGGCTCGCCGGTCAGCTTGCCGTGGGCCTCGGCCATGTAGCCGGCACCGCTTTCCTGGCGGCAGACGATCGGTGTGATGGCGTCCTGGTGGTCATACAGCGCGTCGATGCACGGCAAGTAGCTTTCGCCCGGAACCAGGAACACGCGCCGCACGCCCTGGATGCGCAGCTGCTCGACCAGGATCTGCCCGCCATTACGCTCGCGCAGGGCGGGATTGGCTTGACTCGTGGCGCTCATTGGCAACTTCCTCCGCCCGCGGCGCCCGCCGCCGGCTTGATCTCGATCTCCACGAACACGCATTCGCCTTCGTGGGCATTGATGACGTTGTGTTCGACCCCGGCCGCACGGTAGTAGGCCTGCCCGGCGACCAACTGGCTGACCGCCTCGCCAGCCGGCGTCTGCAGGCGCAACGCGCCAGTGGTCATCGGCACCACCACGTAGTCGTAGCCGTGGCGGTGGTGCCCGGTCTGCGCACCGGGCGCGAAGCGCCACTCGGTGACGACGACGCGTTCATTGTCGACCTGCACCGTGCCGACGGCCCTGGGCCGGTCTTGCGCTTGTGTGTCGCTCACCGGTCCACGCCCCCCATGCACAGGTATTTGATCTCCAGGTATTCGTCGAGGCCGTACTTCGAGCCTTCACGGCCCAGGCCCGACTGCTTGACGCCGCCGAACGGCGCCACCTCGTTGGAGATCAGGCCAGTGTTGATGCCGACCATGCCGTATTCGAGCGCCTCGGCCACGCGCCAGACGCGGCCGATGTCGCGGCTGTAGAAGTACGAGGCCAGGCCGAACTCGGTATCGTTGGCCATGGCGATCGCCTCTGCGTCGCTGGAGAAGCGAAACAGCGGCGCCAGCGGGCCGAAGGTCTCCTCGCGAGCCACGCGCATCGCGGGCGTGACGTCGGCCAGCACGGTGGGCTCGAAGAAGGTGCCGCCCAGCGCGTGGCGCTTGCCGCCGCTCAGCAGGCGCGCGCCCTTGCCGAGCGCGTCGGCAATATGCGCCTCGACCTTGGCCACCGCCTCCGCGTTGATCAGCGGGCCCTGCAGCACGCCCGGCTCGACGCCATGGCCGACCTTCAGCCTGGCGACCGCTGCCACCAGTTTCGCGGCGAACGCGTCGTAGACCTTGTCGTGGACGTAGAGCCGGTTGGCGCAGACACAGGTCTGGCCGGCATTACGGTACTTGGAGGCAATGGCGCCCTCCACCGCCGCGTCGAGGTCGGCGTCGTCGAACACGATAAAGGGCGCGTTGCCGCCAAGTTCGAGCGACAGTTTCTTGATGGTGTCGGCGGACTGCCGCATCAGGATGCGACCGACCTCGGTCGAGCCGGTAAAGCTGAGCTTGCGCACCACCGGGTTCGCGGTCAGCTCGCCCCCGATGGCAATGGCGTTGCCGGTGATCACGCTGAACAGGCCCGCGGGCAGGCCGGCGCGCTCGGCCAGCACCGCCAGCGCCAGCGCCGACAGCGGCGTGTCCTCGGCCGGCTTGAGTACCATGGCGCAACCGGCGGCGAGCGCCGGCCCGGCCTTGCGCGTGATCATGGCGAGCGGGAAATTCCACGGCGTGATCGCCGCGCACACGCCTACCGGCTCCCGCACCACCACGAGCCGCTTGTCGCTGGCCGGCGTGGCCAGCACGTCGCCGCTGACGCGCTTGGCTTCCTCCGCGAACCATTCAAGGAAGGACGCGGCATACACGACCTCGCCTTTGGCCTCGGCCAGCGGCTTGCCTTGCTCGGTGGTCATCAGCAGCGCGAGATCGTCGGCATGCGCGAGCATCAGTTCGTACCACGCACGCAGCACGGTGGCGCGCTCGCGCGCCGTCTTGCGGCGCCAGCCGGCCTGAGCGGCCTGTGCGGCGTCAATCGCGCGCCGGGTCTCGGCCGCGCCCATGTCGGGCACGGTACCGACCAGGGCGCCGCTGGCGGGGTCGGTGACGGCAAAGGCGGCGCCGCTGTCGGCGTCCTGCCAGCTGCCGGCGAGATAGGCCTGCGCGCGCAGCAGGCCGGGATCCTTGAGTTGCATGGGTAGCCTCGTCGATGTCGGTGAAATGGGCTATCGGTGAAATGGGCGCGGGATGGGTCAGCGGGTCAGTGACTCGGCCAGAATTTCCAGGCCCTCGTTCATCACCTCGTCCTGGATCGTCAGCGGGAACAGGAAGCGGATCACGTTGCCATGAACGCCGCACGACAGCAGCAGCAGGCCATTTTCCAGCGCCCGGTTCTGCACCGTGCGCGTAAAGTCGGCATCGGGGCTGCCGTCGGCCTGGCGGAATTCCACCGCCACCATCGCGCCCACGCCGCGCACCTCGGCAATCTGCGGCACGCGCGTGCGCAGGCTTTCCAGGCGCGCCATCAGGCGCTGGCCCAGTTCGGCACCGCGCTCGACCAGCCTCTCGCCTTCCAGCACGTCCAGCACCGCCAGCGCCGAAGCCACCGCCAGCGGGTTGCCGGCGTAAGTGCCGCCGAGCCCGCCGGGCGCGGGGGCGTCCATCACCTCGGCGCGGCCGCACACGGCCGACAGCGGCATGCCGCCGGCCAGGCTCTTGGCCATGGTGGTCAGGTCCGGCGCCACGTCGTAGTGCTCCATCGCGAACAGCTTGCCGGTGCGGCCAAAGCCGGTCTGCACTTCATCGGCGATCAGCAGGATGCCGTGCTCGTCGCACACCGCGCGCAGCGCGCGCACGAATTCGGCCGGCGCCACGTTGAAGCCGCCCTCGCCCTGCACGGGCTCGAAGATGATGGCGGCGACGCGCTTGGGATCGATGTCCGCCTTGAACAGGTGCTGCAGCACCTTGAGCGAGTCCTCGGTGCTGATGCCATGCAGCGGGCACGGGAACGGCGCGTGGTAGACCTCGCCCGGGAACGGGCCGAAGCCGATCTTGTACGGCGCGACCTTGCCGGTCAGCGCCATGCCCATCATGGTCCGGCCGTGGAAGCCGCCAGAGAAGGCGATCACGCCGGGACGGCCGGTCGAGGCGCGGGCGATCTTGATCGCGTTCTCTACCGCTTCGGCCCCCGTGGTGAAGAAGGCCGTCTTCTTGGCGGAACGGCCCGGCGCGCGCTGGTTGATCTTCTCGGCCAGCTCGATATAGCTGGCGTAAGGCACGATCTGGTAGGCGGTATGCGTGAAGCGGCCAAGCTGCTTCTCGATGGCCTCGACCAGGCGCGGATGGCGGTGGCCGGTATTGAGCACGGCAATGCCGGCGGCGAAGTCGATATAGCGCTTGCCTTCGACATCCCAGATCTCCGAGTTCAGCGCACGCTCGGCGTAGAAATTGCACATCACGCCCACGCCGCGCGGGGTGGCGGCATCCTTGCGGCGGACCAGTTCGGCGTTCTTCATCACTTCTCTCCAGTTTTCTTGGCTTTGGCTACGGTAGAGGCCCGCGCCGCTCAGGCAGCGGCGCGGATCAGCGTCGGGTCCCAATCCTTGCCGGGAATTGCCCCGATCAGGCGCTGGGTGTAGGTGTGCTGCGGGGCGTCGAAGATCTGCCCGGGCGGCCCGGACTCCACCACGCGGCCCTTGTGCATCACGATCACGTGGTGGCAGATCTGTGCCGCCACGCGCAGGTCATGGGTAATGAAGATCAGCCCGATGTTCAGGCGCTTCTGCAGGTCGTCCAGCAGCTCGAGCACCTGCGCCTGCACCGAGACGTCGAGTGCCGAGACCGATTCGTCAGCCACCAGCAGCTTCGGTTCGAGCGCCAGTGCGCGCGCGATGCCGATGCGCTGGCGCTGTCCGCCCGAGAACTGGTTGGGATAGCGGTCGAAAGCCGAAGCCTCCAGCCCCACCAGTTGCAGCAGTTCGCGTGCGCGTGCCTGCGCCGCGGCCAGCGGCACGCCGCTGGCGACGGGGCCGTCGGTGATGATGCGGCCGACGGTATGGCGCGGGTTGAGCGAGGCGAACGGGTCCTGGAAGATCATCTGCACGTCGCGGCGCAGCGGGCGGAACTGCCGCTCGGACAGCTTCGCGATGTCCTGGCCGTCGAACAGCAATTCGCCGCCATCGATGTCGGTCAGGCGCAGCAGGCACTTGCCGATGGTGGACTTGCCAGACCCGGATTCGCCGACGATGCCCAGCGTCTCGCCACGCCGCACGGTGAAGCTCACGCCGTCCACCGCATGCACCACGCGCTTCTTCGTGAACAGGCCGCCGCCGGTGACATAGGTCTTGCGCAGCTCGCGCACCTCCAGCACGGTCTCGGCCCGGTTGCGCGCGCGCTCGCCAGCGCGGCCGTGCGGCACGGCGCCGATCAGGCGGCGCGTGTACGGATGCTGGGGATGGTTCAATACCTGGTCGGCGCTGCCCATCTCGACCAGCACGCCCTTTTCCATCACCGCGACGCGGTCCGCGATCTCGGCCACCACGCCGAAGTCGTGGGTGACGAACATCACCCCCATGCCCTTCGCGGCCTGGATGCGGCGGATCAGTTCCAGGATCTGCGACTGCGTGGTGACATCGAGCGCCGTGGTCGGTTCATCCGCGATCAGCAGCGACGGTTCGAGCGCCAGCGCCATCGCGATCACCACGCGCTGGCGCTGCCCGCCCGACAGGCGGAACGGATAGGCGTGCATCAGCGTGGCCGGATCGGGCAGGCCCACGAACTCCAGCAGCTCCAGCACGCGGCGCGCGCGGGCCTCGCCGGGATAGGCGCGGTGCACGCGCATGACCTCGGCGATCTGGTCGCCCACGGTCATCACCGGGTTGAGCGCGGACAACGGCTCCTGGAACACCATGGCCATGTCCTTGCCGCGCATGCCGAGCAGCGTGGGCTCGTCCTGCGCCAGCAGGTCGCGGCCCTTGAACAGGATCTTGCCGGTCTCGGGCTTCAGGTAGGAAGGCAGCAGGCCCATGATGGCGTTCGCGCTCATCGACTTGCCCGAGCCCGATTCGCCGACGATGCAGAGGATCTCGCCGGCATGCAGGTCATAAGAGATATCGCGCACCGCGTAGGGGCGGTCGCCGCCCGCGGGGAGCGCGATCGAGAGCTCGCGGATCGACAGCAGGGGCGCTTGGTCACTGGCTTTCATCACGGTTTTCCTTGGCTAGTCCGGACGGGCGCTCACTCGCCGCGGCGGCGAAGCTGCGGGTTCATGGCGTCGTTCAGGCCCTCGCCGATCAGGTTGATCGACAGCACCGTGAGCAGGATGGCCACGCCTGGCCACACGCTCATCCACCAGGCTTCGCGGATCATGGTGCGCGCCGCGCCGATCATGAAGCCCCAGCTCATCATGTTGCGGTCGCCCAGGCCCAGGAACGACAGCGCGGATTCCGTCAGGATCGCGGTGGCCACCATGAACGAGGCGGACACGATGATCGGCGACATGGCGTTGGGCAGGATCTGCGTGGCGATGATGCGTACCGGCTTCTGCCCGATCACGACCGCGGCCTGCACGAACTCGCGCTGCTTGAGCAACAGGAATTCACCACGCACCAGGCGCGCCACCGGCGGCCACGACACCACCGAAATGGCGGCGACGATGGAGTAGATCGATGGGTTGAAGATCGCCACGATCACCACTGCCATCGCGAGTTGCGGGATGGTCTGGAAGAACTCGGTCACGCGCATCAGCACATCGTCGATGCGGCCGCCGCAATAGCCGGCCACCGCGCCCACGGCGATCCCCACGGCCAGCGCCACCGCGGTGGAGATCACGCCGACCAGCAGCGAGACGCGGGCGCCGTACAGCATGCCGGCGGTGATGTCGCGGCCCAGCATGTCGGTGCCGAATGGCATGGACGGGTCGGTGAATGGACGCACCAGCGGGTCGGCCACCATCAGCCACGGCGACTCCTGGTAGAACACGGGCGCCAGCAGCGCCAGTGCCAGCACCGCCAGCAACACCAGCAGGCCGATCACGGCGCCGTAGTTGCGGCAATAACGTTGCAGGAAGGCTTTCATGCTGCGGCTCCCGTGGCGCCCGCGGCGATGCGGGGGTCGATAAAGCGGTAGATCACGTCCGTCACCAGGTTGAAGAACACCACCAGGGTCGAAGTCACGAAGAAAATGCCGAGCAGCAGCTGGTAGTCGCGCTGCAGCAGCGCATCGAACATCAGGCGGCCGATGCCGGGCCACGAGAACACGGTTTCGGTCAGCACGGCGCCACCGGCCATCTGGCCGAGCTGGATGCCGGCGAAGGTGATCACCGGCAGCAGCGCGTTGCGCAGCACGTGGACGCGGATCACCCGGCCGGCCGGCACGCCCTTGGCGCGCGCGGTCTTGACGTAGTCCATGCCCATCACCTCCAGCATGGAAGCGCGCGTCAGGCGCACGTACACGGCCATGAAGAAGCAGCCCAGCGACACGGTCGGCAGGACCAGGTGCAGCGCCACGTCCTCGACGCGGTCGAGCCCGGTGTAGCCCGCGCCGATGGTTTCCATGCCGAACGCGGGCAGCCAGCCCAGCACCACCGAGAACAGGATGATGGCCATCAGCGACAACCAGAACAGCGGCGTGGCATACAGCAGCAGCGCGCCCGACATCACCGCGCTGTCGATCCAGCGGCGGCGGTTCTCGTAGCGGGTGCGCGCCGAGATCACGCCGAGCAGCACGCCCAGCACGATCGAAAAGAGAAAGGCACCGCTCATCAGCAGGAAGGTCGCGGGCAGCCGGTCGACGATCAGGTCCAGTACCGGCAAGTGGTTGCGGTAGGAGTAGCCCAGGTCAAGCTGCGCCACGCCCTTGAGGTAGATGCCGAGCTGGGTCAGCACGGGCTGGTCCAGGCCGAACTGCTCGCGCAGCTGGCTGACGAAGGCGGCGTCGCCGGCACCGGCCTCGCCCGCCATCACGGTGGCCGGGTCGCCCGGGGCCATCCGGATCAGGAAGAAGTTGATGACGACCACGCCGAGGACGACCACCACGGCCTTGCCGAGACGGGCGCCAAGAAAGGATAGAAAATTCACGGCTTGCTCCACGCTGGCGGCCGGCGCTGGCGACCACGACACTGGGATGCGGCTGCCATCGCCGCCCCCCGTGCAGGGGCTGCGGCGATGGCAGCAGTCTGGGGCGGACCGCCCGGCCGGTTCAGGCGCGGGCGGTATCGGTCGTCTCGCTCAGTTCTTCTCGATCGAGACGTTGTCGAAAGACTCGTTCAGGCCAATCGCGGTGGTCACGAGGTTCTTGACGTGCTTGCGATACAGCGTCGGGAATTCGACCTCGAACAGGTTGGCGTTGGCCACGTCGGTCACAAGGATCTTCTGCAGTTCGCTGTACAACTTCTGGCGTTCCGCAGGATCCATGGTCGAACCGGCCTTGGACCACAATTCGTCCGCCTTCGCGTTGCTGTAGCCCTGCACATTGGCAAACGGCGTGCCCTTGACGATATTGCGCGTCACGTACAGCCGCTCCACGCCCAGCGCGGGGTCGCCGTACTGGTAGGTGTAGGTCGATGTCAGGTCGAAGTCCCAGTTGCTGACGCGCGCCGACCAGGTGCCGGCGTCGGCGGACTCGATGCTGATCTTGAAGCCCAGCTGCTCGAGCATCTGCTTGACGTACTCGTCCAGGCGGTCCCAGTTGGCGCCGTAGGAGGTCGACAGGATCTTGACCGGATACTTGCCCACGTCCACGCCCGACTCCTTGATCAGGTCGCGGGCCTTCTTCAGGTTGAAGTCGTAGTCCGGCATGTTCTTGTCGAAGAACAGCGTGGTGGACGAGAACGGGCTGACCGCGGGCTTGCCCATGCCGAAGAAGATGTTGTTGACGATCATCTTGCGGTTGAGCGCATGCATGACCGCCTGGCGCACCTTGACGTTGTCGAACGGCGGCTTGCGCTCGTTGAGCAGCATGCTGGCCATGGGCGAAAACATCTCCCAGCCCTTGGTGGTGTATTCCACGTTGGGGAGCGCGCGCAGGCGCTTGACGTCGACATTGTCGACATCGCCGCCGCGCAGCACCTGCACGTCGCCCTTCTCGAAGGCCACGGCGCGCGAGGCCGAATCCGGGATCACGTAGAACACCAGCTCATCCAGGTAGGGCTTGCCCTTCTTCCAGTAGTTCGGGTTCCTGGCCAGCTTGATGTAGGCGCCCTTCTTCCACTCCTTGAACATGAAAGGCCCCGTGCCGATCGGCTTCTGGTTGGCCGGGTTGTTGCGGTAGTCCGTGCCGTCGTAGATGTGCTTGGGCATCATTGGCATGGTGCCGGTCTCGAACATCGAGATGAACGGCGGGAACGGCTCCTTGAGCTTGATCTCGACCGTGCCGTCGTTGACCGCGCGGATCGAGGCCATGTACTTGTTGAGGACCGCGCGCGTGCGCACGTGCACGTCGCGCAGCATCTTGTCGATCGAGAACACCACGTCCGCCGAGGTGAAGGGCTTGCCGTCGTGCCACTTGACGCCCTTCTGCAGCTCGAAGGTATAGGTCAGGCCGTCCGGCGAGATGGTCCACGATTTGGCCAGTTCCGGCTGCGGCTTCAGGTCCGCCGTGTAAGTCAGCAGGCCCTGGTAGATCTTGCCGGCGATGTACTGGGTCGGCGCCTGCGAGTTCATGGCGCTCACCAGGATCGGCGGCTCGGGCTGGACGATGCCGGACAGCGTACCGCCCCTGGTCTGGGCAATGGCGTTGCCGGCGGGCACGGCCAGGGGCAGCAGCGAAAGGCCGGCGGCGGCCAACGCCATCGAACATGCGCTCCGCGTCAGGCGCATCGTGAATCGGTTCATCGGGCAGTTCCTCAGTTTGGTGTGGACATCGGGATGGCAATGCCGGTTGTGCTTGCGCACGGCTTCTTCAGGCCGCGTCGCCGGCCGGTTCCACGCCGCACCAGTCCACCAGGAACTGGGCCAGCGTCGTGGTCACGCGCACCATGCTCTCCAGCGACACCGATTCGTCGATGCCGTGGATATTGCGGGCCTCGGGGCCGTAGCAGGTCACGGGGGTTTCCAGGCCGATGCGGAAATGCCGGGCATCGGTGGTCGCCGTAGTCGCCGCGCGGCGGATCGGCACGCCGTTGACCTTGCGGTGCGCTTCGCCCAGCGCCTGCATGCTGGGCACGTCGAGATCGAATTCGCAGCCGGGGGCATGAAAGCCCTCATAGCGGATGCGCAGTTCGAGGTTGCTGGCCAGG
Organism: Cupriavidus sp. 22TCCZM01-5; assembly: GCF_057798915.1. Classification (NCBI taxonomy): domain Bacteria; kingdom Pseudomonadati; phylum Pseudomonadota; class Betaproteobacteria; order Burkholderiales; family Burkholderiaceae; genus Cupriavidus; species Cupriavidus sp. 22TCCZM01-5. The sequence continues at coordinate 100,831 of NZ_JBYOJR010000015.1, read as the reverse complement.
CGCTCGACGGTGGCGCGAATGCGCGCTTCGACGGTGGCCTTGGCCTCGTTGATGTCCATGTCGGGGAAGAAACCGATGCGCACGCCCAGCGTGCAGGTGCACGGCACCGACGAATTCCACTCGCCGCCCTGGATCTGGCCGAGATTGAAGTTGATCGGGTGCGCATGGTCGCGGTACGCGGCCGGCCGGCGTTCGGGGCGGTTCCATTCGGCTTCGAGCTGGCGCAGGTCTTCCATCACCGCGATGCCGGCTTCGACCGGGTTGACACCGCTGGTCATGTAAGCGGCATGGGCGGGCTTGCCAGTCAGGTCGATGAACATCCAGAACACGCCCACCTGCGCGCTCATCAGGCTCTCGCCCAGCGGCTCGGGGATGATCACGGTGTCAAAGGAAGCCAGCTTGCCGGCGCCCACCGCGCTGCGCAACGCCGCCACCGTGGCCAGCGCGCCGTTGCCGGTGTTCTCCTCTTCCAGCACGGCATTGAAGCCGACCGCGCCGGCCGGCTGCAGGCCCAGGCTGGCCAGCGCCTTGAACGCCGCCAGCGTGCAGACGATGCCGCCCTTCATGTCGCCGGCGCCGCGGCCGTACAGCCATCCGTCGCGCACTACCGGCTCGAACGGCGGCTGGCTCCACATCGACGCCGGCCCGGTCGGCACTACGTCGAGATGGCCATTGAACAGCACCGAGCGCCCGCCCTTGCGGCCTGGCCGGTGCGTGGCCAGCAGGTTGTAGCGGCCGCCATCGGGGCAGCACGCCGGCGAATACATCGGCAGATGGCGGATGTCCTCGGTCCTCAGCGCGATGCGCTCGGATTGCAGGCCCAGGTCCGCCAGCGCCGCTTCGATGAATTCCGCGGCGGGCTGCTCTTCGCCCGACGGGCTCCTGGCCGCCACGAAGCCTGACAGCGTCTCGACCATATAGGGCACGAGCGCGCGCACGGCGCCGGAGAGTTCGTCGGTGGTCGGCACGGCGACCTGCTTGGCGGACGGGCTGAAGGAATCAAGACCTGACACGGGAGCTCCTGGCGAGGGGGACGCACGAGGCGCCAGGCATTACTGCCCGCTGGCGCCATCCATGAGTGGAAAATTAAACGATCGTTGGTACCATACATAGGTCCAAGTTCGAGACCATTGCTGGAGCCACTTTGAAGGAAGTCATTCTGTCCGAGCTGTTGCTGCAGCGCCTGGAACGTCCGGCGGGAGCCAAGGCGGATAGCGGCGGCGCGCATATGAATCGCCAGCTCTACGAAATCATCCGCCAGGAAATCCTTGCGGGATCTATGCCGGCAGGCTGCAAGCTGCCGGCGTCGCGCCTGCTCGCCAAGGAACTAGGGGTTTCCCGCAATACCGTTCTTTACGCTTACGAGCAATTGCTGGCAGAGGGCTATGTCACGGCATCCACCGGAAGTGGCACCTTTGTGTCGCAGACTTTTCCCGACCATAGTGCGTTGCACAAGCCCGGGGCCCGAAGTGGCACCATGGCAGTGCCCGCGGTGCAGCAAAGCCTGAACCGCTTCGACCTGTCACGGCGCGGCATGCACCTTGTCGCGAACGCCGGGGCCTCGGACCGGCAATGGGGGGCATTCATGGCAGGCGTGCCCGATGTCTCGCTGTTCCCGCATGCGGTCTGGGCGCGGCTGCTGAACAAGCACTGGCGCAACCCGCGCCCGGAGTTGCTGACCTATGCCCACCATGGCGGCTATCTGCCGCTGCGGCGCGTGCTGGCCGAGCACCTGCGGCTCGCACGTTCGGTGCGCTGCGAGCCGGAGCAGATCATCCTGACCACCGGGATCCACCAGGCCATCGACCTGATCGCACGCCTGCTGGCCGATCCGGGCGACAAGGCCTGGATGGAAGACCCCGGCTACTGGGGCACGCGCAGCCTGCTGACCAATGCCGGCGTGGACGTAATCCCGGTGCCGGTCGACGACGAAGGCATCGCGCCCGACGCTGCCACGCTGCAGAACCCGCCGCGCTTCATCTTCGCCACGCCGTCGCACCAATACCCGCTGGGCACGGTCATGAGCCTGACGCGCCGGCGCATGCTGCTCGAGTACGCGCGCCAGCGCGGCGCGTGGATCGTCGAGGACGACTACGACAGCGAATTCCGCTTTGAAGGCCGTCCGCTGGCTTCGCTGCAGGGCCTTGACGAGCACGACCGCGTCATTTACATGGGGACCTTTTCCAAGACGCTCTTCCCCGGGCTGCGCATGGGCTTCATGGTGCTGCCAAAACCGCTGGCACCGCATTTCGCAACCGGCCTGTCCGAGTTGTTCCGCGAAGGCCAGCTCATCCAGCAGGCGGTGCTGGCGGACTTTATCGAGGAAGGCCACTACGCCACGCACCTGCGCCGCATGCGGCTGCGCTATGCGCAGCGCCAGGGCCTGCTGCGCGAAGCCATTGCCGCGCGCTTCGGCCAGGACTGGCCAACCTCCACCCATGAAGCCGGGCTGCACCTGGTGATGCACCTGCCGCCGGGCGCCGATGACCTCGGCATCAGCATGGCCGCGCGCACGCAGGGCCTGTCGGCACGGCCGCTCTCGCGCTACTACGCTGACGAAGTCCGCGCGCGGCAGGGCCTGTTGCTGGGCTATGCCTGCGTACCCGAAGACGATATCAGCCCCGCCTTCCACAAGCTGGCCGAGGTCATCGAACCGGCCATGGAGCACCTGGCCCGCACGCGCCAGCCGCCGCGCGAGTTCCGCGCGCGCATCAACACCGAAGCATGGAGCGGCGCATGAGCCTGGCGCCCGGCGTGGCGCCACCGTGCGGGCGCCGATTGGCTCTTATCATCCGCCGCCGGCTTGCATAGGATTCCTGGCTTGCCTGCCGCGGCCCCACGCGAGGTCCACTCGGCTCCCACGCGGCTCCCTCTTCACGCAAACGGAAAGGTCCCCCAATGGCAACACCGCTAAGTACCCCGCCCCTGCTGGACGAACTGGCAGCCGTCCTGGACGCCGCTGGCCTGCAGACCGGCGACGCCATCGAGACCCGCTTCCGCAAGGACTGGTACGCGCCGCTGGATGCCGAGTCTCCGCTGGCCGTGGCGCGGCCGCGCAGCACGGCCGAGGTATCGGCGGTGCTGGCCATCTGCAATCGCCACCGCCAGCCCGTGGTGCCGCAAGGCGGCCTGACCGGCCTTGCGGGTGCGGCCACGCCCGCCGGCGGCGAGCTGGTCCTGTCGCTCGAGCGCATGCGCGGCGTGGAGGAGATCGACCCGCAGGCAGGGACCATGACCGTGCTTGCCGGCACCACGCTGCAAGCCGCGCAGGAAGCGGCGCGCGCCGCCGACTGGCTGTTCCCCGTGGACCTGGGCGCGCGCGGCAGCTGCCAGATCGGCGGCAACATTGCCACCAACGCGGGCGGCAACCGGGTAATCCGCTACGGCATGATGCGCGACCAGGTGCTCGGCCTCGAAGCGGTACTGGCCGACGGGACCGTGGTCAGTTCGCTCAACAAGATGCAGAAGAACAACGCCGGCTATGACCTGCGCCAGCTCTTCATCGGCAGCGAAGGCACGCTGGGCGTGATCACGCGCGCGGTCCTGCGGCTCGCGCCGCTTCCCGCCGCCACGCAGACCGCGCTATGCGCGCTGGGCAGCTACGACGATGTGGTAGCACTGCTGCGCCATGCGCAACGCCGATTGTCGGGGCGTGTTTCAGCGTTCGAGGCAATGTGGGCGGACTTTTATGAACTGGTGACGACCCGCGTGGCTGGCGTGCGCGCGCCACTGCCGGCCGGAGCGCCCTTCTATGTACTGATCGACCTGCAAGGCAATGACGCTCGCCTGGATGGCGCAGCCTTCGAGTCGATGCTCGAAAGCGCGATGGAAGCGGGCCTTGTCACAGACGCCGCGGTGGCATCCAGCGAGAAGGAAGCCGAGAGCTTCTGGAAGCTGCGCGACGCCGTCGCCGAGTTCCCGGTAATGTGGGCACCGAATGCCGCCTACGACGTGAGCCTGCCGATCGGCCGGATCGGTCGCTTCGCCGAGAGCCTGCGCAGTGCCGTGCTCGCGCGCTGGCCGCATGCCGAACTCGTCAACTTCGGCCATGTGGGCGACAGCAACCTGCACGTCAGCGTGTATCTTCCTGGCGCGACCGCCGCCGACTTCCCCGAGCACGAGATCAGTGAAGTGCTCTACCCGAAAGTCAGCGAGTTCGAAGGCAGCATTTCCGCCGAGCACGGTATCGGCACGCACAAGAAGCCATTCCTCGGCCACTCCCGCACGCCGGATGCGCTCGCGCTGATGCGCCTGCTCAAGCGCTCGCTTGATCCCGGCAATATCCTATGCCCGGGGCGCGTGATCGACGTGGATTGACCTGAGACACCGCTAGCCGCCCAGCACCTCCGCCGCCAGTTCGCTCTCCAGCCATTCGCGAAAGCGCCGCACGCCGCTGCGCGCGCCGGGCGACTCCACGATGCGATAGGACATGCCATCGGACACGTGCTGCGGCAGCACCACCTCGAGCCGTCCGCTGCCGAGCAGCGGCAGCACCAGCGGCGTGCGCCCGATGGCCACGCCCGCGCCCTGCGCCGCGGCGTTGAGCACGTGCTCGTATTGCGAAAAATACAGGCATGGCTGCCGCGCCGACTGCGCCAGGCCTAGCCGCCCATACCACTGCGGCCACGACATCCACGGGAAGCGCCCGGCCGGGTCATGGAACACCAGCAGCGGCTGGCGCACGAGGTCCCCCACCTCGCGCACACGGGCCGCCACGGCCGGCGCCGCCACCAGCATCAGGCGTTCGCGCAGCAATGGGGTTTCGTCCGGAGTGGGCGGCGCCAGGCGGATCGCCAGGTCGAAGCCTTCCCGCTCAAGGTTGGCGTTGGCTTCCGATGCATCCACGCGCACGTCGATCCCTGGCGCCACGGCCTGGAAGCGCGCGAGCTTGGGCACCAGCCACAGCGACGCGAACGACGGCGTGGTGGTCACGGCGATCGACACGCGCTCCGTGGACAGCAGGCGGTCGACCGCGTCGCCAAGCTGCGCGATCGCGGCCCGCGCGGCCTCATAGAGCTGGCGGCCTTCGCCGGTCAGGGCGAGCCCCTTGCCACCCCGTACGAACAGGGCCACCCCGAGCACGTCCTCCAGGCTCTTGACCTGCTTGCTCACGGCCGACTGGGTCAGGCACAGCTCCTGCGCGGCGGCGGTAAAACTCAGATGGCGCGCGCTGCTTTCGAAGCCGCGGATGGCATCGAGCGAGATCGCACGCAAGGCGTTGGCACTGGCCTGGCTCAAAAGGGTCATGACGGGCAGGAATACCTCGGATGAAAACACTTCCGGCCACGCCGGCCGGATCGCGCCAACAATGATGTCACGGACTTGCCTGCTCGTCAGGCTGCAAGGAGATCGCCGTGACCACGATGCAAATGTGGCGCCTGGCCGGCGCCGCGACCTACACGATCACGCTGCGCGAAGGCGACTGCCTGCGTTGCCTGGACGGGCAGGTCTGGATCACGCGCGAATGCGCGAACCGCGACGAATCGGCGCGCGACATCGTGCTCGACACCGGCGAGCGCTTGTGCGCCAGGACCACCATCACCTGTTTCGTTTCAGCGTTGCGCCGCCGGCCCGCCTGTATTGCGGTCAACGCCGAAGCACCAGCCGGGCGCTCGCCCGGCGCTGTCATCCATCGCTTCCTGGAGGAAATCTGCATATGACGGACCTGATTGAAGCCGAACGCCATGGCCAGCACACGCTGCTGGTCCTGAACCGGCCCGACAAGCTCAATGCCCTCAGCTATGCGCTGATCGATGCGCTGATGGCGCGGCTCGACGCCGCCGAGGACGACGACACCGTGCGCACCGTGATCCTGACCGGCAAGGGCACGCGCGCGTTCAGCGCGGGCGCCGACATCGCCGGTTTTGCGCCGGACCTGGAGGCCTCGCCGGAACAGGCGCTGCGCCGCTTCCTGATGCGCGGACAGGCACTGACGCGCCGGATCGAGAACTTCCCCAAGCCGGTGATCGCCGCCATCAACGGACTGGCGTTCGGTGGCGGCTGCGAGGTGATGGAGGCCTGCAGCCTGGCGGTGGCGGCCGAGCACGCGACCTTCGCCAAGCCGGAGATCCGGCTCGGCTTTCCGCCGACGTTCGGCGGCACGCAGCGGCTGCCGCGGCATGTGGGACGCAAGCGTGCCAACGAGATGATCCTGACGGGCGACGCCATCGGCGCCGACGAGGCAGCGCGCATCGGGCTGGTCAACCGCGTGGTGCCTGCCGATGCGCTGCTGCAGGCATGCATCGATCTCGCGGAGCGCATCGCCCGGCATTCGCCGATCGCCGTGACCGCCTGCCTGCGGGCGGTCACACGCGGCATCAATGTGCCGGTCGATGAGGGGCTGGCGATCGAAGCCATGCAGTTCCGCGCCGCCGCGGCCAGCGCGGACGCGCGCGAAGGCACGCGCGCGTTCCTGGAGAAACGCGAGCCGGCTTTCGCCGGCCGCTGAATCCCGATCGCTTCAGGCCTCGAGCTTTGCCGCAGCGTCGCGCAAGGCCGTACGCAGCCCCTCTTCCACCACCGGATGGTAGAACGGCATGGTCAGCATCTGCGCAATGGTCAGGCCCTGCTGGTAAGACCACGCCAGCAGGTGCGCGATATTCTCCGCGCGCGGACCGGTCCATTCGGCGCCCAGGAAGCGGCCCGTCGCCTTGTCGGCATACACATGCATCAGGCCGCGGTTCTTCAGCATGACGCGGCTGCGCCCCTGGTCCTCGAAGCTGACCTCGCCGGTGACGAAACTGCCTTCGGCCAGGTCGGCAAAGCGCTGGCCGACCATGGCGATCTGCGGGTCCGAGAACACCACCGCGATGGGCGCGCGGCGCGCGAGCGGCTTCACCTGCGGATACGCGGCAGCGTTCTCGCCGGCCGCCTTGCCTTCATCGGCGGCTTCATGCAAGAGCGGCAGGATGTTGTTGGCATCGCCGGCAATGAACACCGGCGATGCGCCGCACTGCAGCGTGGCCGGGTCGAACACCGGCACGCCGCGCCCATCGAGTTCCAGGCCGGTGTTCTCCAGCCCCAGGCCGCGCACATTGGGCTCGCGGCCGGTCGCGGCCAGCACGTAGTCGAAGGTCTCCGTGACGGACTTTCCGTCGCCGTCGGTGTAGGTGATGCGGGCCAGGTCGCCATCGCGCGCCATGTCCGTGACATTGGCTGCGGTATCGAGGAAGAACTCCTTGCGGAAGGTCTCGTCCGCATAGCTGCGCACGACCGGGTCGGTCAGCGGGCCCAGCGAGCCCCGCACGCCGAATACGCGGACCCGCACGCCAAGGCGCGACAGCGCCTGGCCCAGCTCCAGTCCGATCACGCCGGGGCCGAACACGACCACGCTGCGCGGCAGGTCGTCCCAGGCAAACACGTCGTCGTTGACGATCAGGCGATCGCCGAACACCTTGAACGGTGCCGGCACCACCGGACGCGAACCGGTGGCAATCACCACACGGCTGGCACGCACGGTGACGTCGCCATCGGCGGCAGCCACCTCCAGCGTGGTGTTGTCGATGAAGCGCGCATAGCCTCGGACGCGGTCCGCCTCGGGGATCGTCTCCACGCCGCGTACGACGAAGCCGACAAAGCGGTCGCGTTCGCTGCGCACGCGGGCCATGACCTCGCGGCCGTCGATGCGGATATTTCCATCCACGTGTACGCCGAACGGGGCCGTGTGGCGCAGCTCGTGCGCGGCTTCGGCGGCGGCGATCAGCAGCTTGGACGGCATGCAGCCCACGCGGGCGCAGGTGGTGCCATACGGGCCGCCTTCGATGATCACGGCGCGCTTTCCGGCCGCGATGGCGGCGCGGTAGGCAGCGAGGCCGGCGGTGCCTGCTCCGATGACGGCGACGTCGGTCTGGATGGTCTTCATGGTGTACGGTTCCTTCCCTTCAGTGATGGTTCGAGATCGATCTGGCATCAATCGGCGGACTGGATGGCGCCACGCGGACAGCGAGGCGCCATCGGGTCCGGCGACTGCCGGACCGCGCAATGGCGGTCTTGAGCTACGCGGAATTACTGGCCCAGGTACTGCTCGAGCGCGGCGGCGCCGCCGACCAGCTTGCCGTTGATGAACACCTGCGGCGCGGTCATTTCACCGGACACGGCGCCCAGCACCCTGCCGCGCACCTTGTTGTCCAGCGGCACCTCGATGTATTCGTAGCCGGCATCCGAGAGTTGCTGCTTGGCCTTGGCGCAGAACGAGCAGCCCACCTTCGAGAACACCACCACCTGGTCCGGACGCTTGGCGCCGGGGGCAATGTGGTTCAGCATGGTGTCGGCGTCGGAGACCTTGAACGGGTCGCCCGGCTCTTCCGGCTCGATGAACATCTTCTCGACCACGCCGTCGCGGACCAGCATCGAATAGCGCCAGCTGCGCTTGCCGAAGCCCAGGTCGGCCTTGTCCACCAGCATGCCCATGCCTTCGGTGAACTCGCCGTTGCCGTCGGGGATCATGGTGATGTTCCCGGACTCCTGGTCCTTGGCCCACTCGTTCATCACGAAGGTGTCGTTGACCGACACGCACAGGATCGCGTCCACGCCCTGCTTCGCGAACGCCGGTGCCAGTTCGTTGTAGCGCGGCAGGTGGGTCGACGAACAGGTCGGCGTGAAGGCGCCGGGCAACGAGAACACGACGACGGTCTTGCCGTCGAACAGTTCGCCGGTGGTCACGGTCTTCCACTCGTTGTCCTGGCGGATACGGAAAGCGACATTGGGAACGCGTTGGCCTTCACGGGATTGCAGCATCGGGATCACTCCTTGGTTTCGGTGGTTGCTGCGTGCAGCAGCGATGAACCACATTCTGTCGATCCGGATGTGATTTGTACAATTCATCATTTAAACCATTTCGATTAGCAATTACTATCGAATGGTGGTCAGGCTCTCCTTCCGGACGGTCATAAAGCGTCTCAAAGATCACCCTTAATCTACAACGCAAGCCAAAAGTGCCCTATCATGCTGCCATCTCCCGATATCACTCGGAATCACCCATAGGCGCCGATGACCCGCCCTGTCTCTCTTAGCTCCCGCCGCCACGGCCGGTTGGTCTCCCTGCTTGTGTTGTCGCTGGCACTGGCCTGCCCGGCCGCCGCCGAAACGCTGCGCAAGCCCGCCCTCGACATGCTGATCGCCGCCCACAAGTCCGGTGCGCCAGGGAGCCTGGAAACGTTCCTGGCCAACGCGGCCAGGGCCGAGCCCACTGTGGCGCCCGCCGTGGCCGCGTGGCAGGCGGGAACGCCGCTCAGTGGCGACAACCTCGTCAACATGGGCCGCCTGCTTGGCGTCTATAACCGGTTGCACAACGAGGCGGCAGTCATTGACGTCCTTGGCAAGATGGTCGCGCTGCGCACCGTTCGCGATGAAAAGATCCCGCAGCACGAGAACCCCGCCATCATCGAATTCGGCAAGCTCGTCGAAGGCAAGGCGAAGTCCTTCGGGCTGGTCTACCGCAATATCGACAACCGCGTGTTCGAAGTCACGCTGCCGGGCACCGGCCTGGACACCTTCGGCATCCTGACCCATGCGGACGTGGTGCCCGCGGTCGCCGACGAATGGGTGCTGGAGGATGGCACGAAACTCGATCCGTTTGCCGTCACGCGCGTGGGCGGCTACCTGTACGGGCGCGGCACCATCGACGACAAGGGCTCGATTGCGGCGGCGCTCTACGCCATGAAGACCGTCAAGGAAAGCGGCATTGCGCTGGAGCGCAGCCTGCGCCTGATGATCGAGACCACCGAGGAAACCGGTGGCGACGGCATGAAGTACTACCGCGAACACAACGCGCTGCCGGACTACAACATCGTGCTCGACAGCAAGTACCCGGCCGTGGTGGCGGAGAAGGGCGCGGGCGCGCTGCGCGTCAAGTTCCCGGCGCTTGGCACGAACACCAAGCGGCCGGCCATCGTGAGCATGCGCGGCGCGGCATCGGCCAGTACCGTGCCCGAGACTGCCGTCGCGCGCATCGCCGGCGGCGATCCGGCATCCGTCATGGCGGCGCTCGAAGGCGCCCGCGCGGCCTTCATCCGCAAGTACACGCCGCAGGGCGGGAAATTCGCGATCGACGTCAGGCGTGACGGCAACGACGTCGAGGTCAAGGTAACCGGCGTATCGGCGCACGGATCGCGCCCCGAAGAAGGCGTCAACCCGCTGCCCAGGCTCGCGCTGTTCCTGCAGTCATCCGGCCTCCAGCTCGCCGACAACCAGTACGTGCGCGCCGCGCGCTATATCGGCGACCTGTATGGCGTGGGCTATCTCGGCGAGAAGATGGGGCTGGCCTATCGCGATCCGTTCATGGGCCCGCTGACGATGTCGCCAACCCAGGTCCGCGAGCTGGGCGATTTCGTCGAGGTCACCACCAATGTGCGCATGCCGCGCGGCAGCACGCCGGAGGCGCTCAGCGGCAAGGCCGTGCAGCGCATCTACAAGTGGGCGGCGTCCTCGGGTTCCACGGTCGAGATCAAGTACGACCAGGACAACTGGATGGCGCGCGAGTCCAAGGGTGCCTGGATTTCCACCTTGCTAAACATCTTCGGCGAAACCACCGGTCTGGAGGCCAAGCCCGTGGCCACGGCCGGCAGCACGACTGCCAAGCTGCTGCCCAATGCCATCAACTTCGGGCCGGCGATGCCGGGCAAGAAATACACCGCCCACAACGCGAAGGAGTACAAGGAAATCATCGACCTGGACCTGGATCTGCAGATGTTCACGGAGATGATGGTGCGGATCGGGAATCTCGGAAAGATGCAGTAGGCGCAGGCCGGATGCCGGCAGCAGCGGGATAGCCATTGTCGCCTTTTGCCGCTGTCCCAGGCTGTGCAGCCAGTTCCCGGGTCGGGGAACGCCTTGGCGTGCGCCTGACCCAGCGCTCGACGCGACGCTTCGCCGTCACCGGGATCGGGCGCATCTACTACGAGCACTGCAAGGCCATGCTGGTACAGGCGGAGGCCGCGCAGGAAGCCATCGAGGTCACGCGCGCCGAGCCGGTCAGGATGCTGATCGACCACCTGGCCGACCGCTTTGGACACATGGACGAGGAGTAAGAGTAGCTGCGGCCGTCTGCATGGGCAGGCGAGCCGTTCAGGCCGCCTGCGTTGCCGGCAGCCCGGCCAGGTAGCTGTGGATCTGCGCGACCACGGCTGCGCCCTCGCCTACCGCCGCGGCCACGCGCTTGGTCGAACCCGAACGCACATCGCCAATCGCGAACACGCCCGGCACGCTGGTCTGCAAGGGATATGGCACCGCCGAAGCGCAGCCCAGCGTGCCCCCACCCGTGCGCACGAAGCCTTTGTCGTCGGTCTCCACATGGCAGGTACGCAGCCACGACGCATTCGGGTCGGCGCCGATGAACAGGAACAGGTGGCGCACCGGCAATGAAACCAGCGCGTCGCTCTCCGCGGGCGCGTGATAGCTCACGCCGGAAAGCCAGCCGTCGCCGTGCAGCGCACGGATTTCCGCATGGCTGTGAAGCTGTACGTTGGGCAGCCCTTCGATCCGGTCGATCAGGTAGCGCGACATGGTGGCGGCCAGCCCCGGGCCGCGCACCAGCATATGCACCTGCGCCGCATGCGTCGCCAGGTAGACCGCGGCCTGCCCCGCCGAATTGCCGCCGCCCACGAGCATGACAGGCTCGTTCCGGCACAGCTTGGCTTCCACGGGCGAGGCCCAGTAGTACACCCCGCATCCCTCGAAGCGTTCCAGCGCTGGAATCGCCGGCCGCCGGTATTGGGCCCCAGTGGCGATCACCACGGTGTGGGTGGGGATCATGCGGCCATCGGCCAGTTCCAGGCGGATCGGGTCCGCGCCGCATTGCAGTGCCTTTACTTCGAGCGGAATGGCAATATGGGCGCCGAACTTGAGCGCCTGCACAAACGCTCGCCCGGCCAGCGCCTGGCCCGAAATGCCGGTGGGAAAGCCAAGGTAGTTTTCGATCCGCGCACTGGCACCGGCCTGCCCGCCCGGCGAGCGGCAATCGATCACCGCCACCGACAGGCCTTCCGACGCGGCATAGACGGCCGTGGCCAGGCCGGCGGGACCCGCCCCCACCACGATCACGTCATACACGTGCGCCGGGTCGAATTCGGGCAGCAGCCCGAGGCAGGAGGCAAGCTGTCCCTCGTCGGGCGCGCGCAGCACGCGGCCGTCCGGGCAGATCACGAGTGGGAAATCCGAGGCCGGCGCGTTGGCGAACTCGCTCAGGCAGGAGCAGTCGCGCTCGGTGTCCATGTCGATCACCGTATAAGGGTGACCATTGCGGCGCAGGAAGGCCTGCAGCGCCAGCAGCAGCGGCTCCGTGCCGTGTCCGACCAGCACCGGGCCGCTGCCGGACTCGATCAGCCCGACGCGGCGCAGGATCAGTGCGCGCATGATGCGCTCGCCCAGCTCGGCCTCCGCCACCAGCAGCGCGCGCAGCCGGTCGGGCGGAATGACAAACCCCTCGGAATCCGTCAGCGCGCGGCCGTCCACCAGCGACGGGCGCCCGGTCAGGGTGCCGACTTCGGCCGAGAACATGCCCGGCCCGAGATCGGTGACCAGGTGCTCGCGCCCGAGCCCATCGCGGCGAATGATCCGGATACAGCCGCTCACCACCACGCACATGCCCCGACCCACCTGCCCGACCGAAAACAGCTGCTCGCCCGCGCTCCAGCGTTGCGGCTCGCCGAAGCGGCGCATCCGCACGACCTCATCGGCACTCAGCGTCGGGAACATCTGGTGCGCCCGGGTTTCCAGCGTGGAATATGGCGCGTCGAGGCTGGCTGCCGCTTCCGTGCCCTGCCCTTCAACGCCCGCCGTCAGTTCCGCCTGCGCCATTGCTTGCCTCCGGTCATCAAGAAGGGATGTGTCGGTTGCTTCGCACACCCGTAGCTGCCCGCCATCACACCTCATCGATAGTAGTCTGCGGCGACACGAATGCGAGGGAGAGGCCGCGCGGCGGCCAAAGGCAGTTGCGCATTGGGCCAGCTTGCGCTTGAATGTCCGCCTTGCCGGCTCCGGCCCAATACAACTCGACACGAACCTCCTGATGAGCTCCACGTCCGAATCCCCTTCGCGCCCGCCAATCCGCACCCTGACGCCGATCGAAGGACGCGTGCTCGGCGTACTGCTGGAAAAGCAGCACACCGTGCCCGACACCTACCCGCTCTCGCTCAACGCGCTGACCGCGGGCTGCAACCAGAAGACGGCCCGTTCGCCGGTCATGAACGTTACGGAAGCGGAAGTGGTGGTGGCCATCGACGGCCTGAAAGGCCTGAGCCTGGTATTTGAAGGCAGCAGCAGTCGCGTGCCGCGCTTTGAACACAATATGGGCCGCGTGCTGGGCGTGCCATCGCAATCCGCGGCGCTGCTCGCCATGCTGCTCCTGCGCGGGCCGCAGACCGCGGCCGAACTGCGCCTGAACACGGTGCGCCTGCATGCCTTCGCGGATGTCTCGTCGGTCGAAGCCTTCCTTGACGAGCTGGCGGAACACGAGCCGCCATATGTCGTGAGGCTGCCCCGCGCTCCGGGCGAGCGCGAGCATCGCTGGATGCACCTGCTTGGCGGTGAAATCAGCGTGGAAAGCCTTGCGGCGAGCGCGCCAGGCGCTAGCGAAGAGTCCGTCTCGCCGTCTGAACTGGAGCGGCTGCGCGCCGAGCAGCGCGAGCTTGCCAACCGGGTCCAAAGGCTGGAGGCGCTGGTCGAGCACATGGCCAGCCAGCTCGGCATCGACCCGGATGCGCTGACCAGCTGACCATGGATAGTCCGGGCCGCGGGGGCCTGGCCCCGGCAATCGCAGGGGCTTAGCCGACGAACTCAGCGGTCCGAACTGCGGGGTCACGTAGCTGCCGTATTCATCCTTTGCCGCGATACGACCGTAGGTCGCTTCAAAGGTCAGGCAGCTTGTCGGTTAATTGCGCAATTGCGCAATTGGGGCACCCAGGCCCGGGATGCCTCGATGAGGGACGAACCGAACACCGCTTACTCCAGCGTGATATTGGCGGCCTTGGCCACGCGGCTCCACTTGGCGATGTCAGCCCTCTGGACCTCGGTCAACTTCTCGGGCGGACCACCCACGATCCTGATGCCGAGCTTTCCTAGCTGCGCCTTGACCTCCGGGTCCTGCAACGCACGATTGATCTCGGCATTCAGCCGCCGCACGATGGCGGGCGGTGTGCCCGCGGGTGCGAATACGCCCTGCCATTGCTCGGCCTCGAAATTCGGCACGCCCGCCTCGGCCATTGTCGGCACATCCGGCAGGCTCGGCACGCGCGCAGCCGTGGCTACCGCCAGCGCACGCAGCTTGCCGGCCTTTACATGCGGCAGGATCGGCGCCGTAGGTGCAAACATGAAATCGACATGGCCGGCCATCACGTCCTGGATCGCCGGAACATCGCCCTTGTAGGGCACGTGGGTCATCCGCACGCCCTGCTGCTCCTTGAGCAGTTCGGCGGACATCTGCAGGATGGTGCCGCTTCCACCCGACGCGTAGCTGACGGCGTCGGGCTTGCGCTTTGCGGCCGCGATCAGGTCGCTGACGTTCTGATAGGAGCTGTTCGGCCCGACGATCAGCACACTCGGGATCGTTCCATACAGCGCCACCGGCGTGAACGCCTTTACAGCGTCATACGGCAGCTTCGGGTTCAGCGCCGGATTGATCGCGTGCGATGCGGTGGACGCGCCCAGCAGCGTGTAGCCATCTGGCGCGGAGCGCGCGACGAATGCCGAGCCAATGGCACCCGTGGCACCAGGGCGGTTCTCCACGACGATGGTCGTATGGAGCGCCTGTCCGACTTTCTGTGCGATCAGTCGCGCCAGGATGTCGGTCGTGCCGCCCGCCGGATATGGCACGATGTAGTTGATCACCTTGTTGGGCCAGTCCGTCTGTGCACGCGCGGTCGTTGCGCACAGCGATGCGGCGGCGATGAGCGCGACGGCACAGAACGTTTGCATGCGCATCGGCTGGAACAGCTTGTGGAACATATCTTTGTCTCCAATACTTTCTTGCTATCTGAATTGGCCGCACTCTGGCCGACCGAAGTCATGCAGGTTTGGCGTCGGGGAACCCGTAGAGCACCTGCGGATTGCTGACCAGCACGCGCTGGGCGGCGGCCTCTATCGAATCGCACCAACGCAAGAACGTTTGCAGCACCGTCCGGTCGTCGATCGGTTCCCCTCCTTTTGCATGCACGGAGGGGTGCGGCCAGTCCGATCCCCAGACCACGCGCTCTGGTGCCAGCGCCATGTAGCGCACGGCCAACGTACGCATATCGCCGTAATCCGGCGCCCCTTCGCGGGACTCAAGGTACGGCCCGGACAACTTGACCCACGCCTTGCCCGCCGACACCAGGTCGGCAATCACGCGGTATGCCGGTTCGGCTCGTGGCGTACCCAGCGGCAGATGACCGTAGTGATCGAAGACGAGCGGCACCGGCAGGCTGGCCAGTTTTCCGCCGATGTCGGGCAACCATTCCGCCGGCAAGTTGAGCTGGACATGCCATCCAAAGGCAGCGATCCGGGCGGCGAGCGTTGGCAGATCATCCAGCGTAAGCGGAGCCGGCAGCCTCAGGTTCAGGCGAATGCCGCGAATGCCTGACCGATGCAGGCGATCGAGTTCTGCATCGGTCACGCTTGCCGGGACGACCGCCACACCGCGCGCGCAGTCGCCAAACGCCGAGATGGCATCGACGGTGCTGGTGTTGTCCGTCCCGTAGGTCGACGGCGTGACGACGACGACCCGTTCAGTGCCGAGCACACGCTGAAGTTGGCGGTAGTCGTCCACTGAAGCATCGGGGGGGCGCAGCTGCGCCCCCGGCGCCACCGGATAGTGGCTGCCATAGACGTGCATGTGGCAGTCGCATGCGCCTTCGAAGCCGAGGACAGGGAGGACAGGCCTGCGCGTCGCGCTCATGCCGGTTGTCCTTCGTACACCGGCGCACCGCGTTCATCCATCTCTGCGCACAGGATCGTGCCCGTGGTGGATTCTGTCATCAGCAGCGTCTTGCCATCGACACCGCCAAAGCACAGGTTGGTCAGGGACGCCCCGCTCGGGCTGCGCAGCACTTCGACCGGCTCCGCGCGATGGTTGAGCACCCATACGTAACCCAGCCCCGGATTGGCGACCAGCAGGAAGCCGTCGGCACGCATGGCCAGCCCGTCGGGACCGCTCGGTCCGTACGACGTGAAGAACTGGCCGACCTTGCTGACCGAGCCGTCGGCCTGCAGCGGCACGCGCCACACGCAGTTGCCGCGCGTCATGGCGACGAACAGTACTTTCTCGTCGGGCGACAGCACGAGCCCGTTCGGGCTGGGGCAGTTGTCCAGCAACAGGTCAAGCTTGCCCGCCGGCGCCAGGCGATAGACGCGGCCGGAGGGGTCATGCATGCCGGTCTGCCCCTGGTCCGTGAAGTACAGGTTGCCGGCCGAATCGAATGTCAGGTCGTTGACGCCACGAAAGCGCTCGGAATTCCGGCGCTCGAGGAAAGGCGTGACCGCACCGGTCCTGGCGTCCAGCCGCATCAGCCCGTTGCGGTAGTCGGTGATCAGGAAGTCGCCGCCGGCCAGGTGCTTCATGCCGTTCGGCTCGCCGTCGTACTCGGCCACGAGTTCCCAGTCGCCCTGCAGCGATACGCGGAACACGCGGCCGTATGGAATATCGGTCACCCACAGATGGCCGTCCGCCCACACGGGGCCTTCCAGGAACGAGTCGGTTACCGCGCCACCACGGTTGGCCAGCGACCAGGCATTGTCCAAATCCCTGCGACGAAACGATTCCGGCAGCCGGGTGAGCATCTTGGCGTCACGGACGGTGGGTTGCTGAAGCAGCAGCATCATGGCTCTCCGCGAGGCATCCGGTTATTGCTTTTCAATATTGGCCTTCATTGCAACGGTAGCCCACTGCGCGGTTTCTCGCTGGATCAGTTGTGCAAACGCGGGACTGTCCAGATTGCCCGGCTGCGCACCCATCTGCGCCAGGAATTCCTTCATGTCGGGCGCCTGGAGGGCCCTCTGGATTTCAGCCTGCAGACGAGCGACGACCTCCTTGGGCGTGCCCTTCGGCGCGGCCAGACCCGACCAGTTGAACAGGCTGAAAGCCGGTACGCCCGCTTCGGCAAATGTCGGCACGCTCGGGAACACACCGACGCGGCTCTTGCCGCTGATGGCCAGCAGGCGCATCTGATTGCCCTTCACCGACGCCAGTGCGGTCGGCGTGGAGACCACCAGCAGATCGACGCTGCCGCCCAGCAGCCCAACCATGGCTTCGCCGGCGCCCTTGTACGGCACGTGCATCAGCTTGATACCGGCCGCTTGCTGAAAGGCCTCGGCGGCAAAGTGCGGCGAGCTGCCGGGGCCGCCCGTGCCGAACGTCACTTCACCGGGATGCGCCTTGGCGTAGCTCACCAGCGAGGCCAGGTCCTTGAAGCGCGAATCGGCCTTGACCCCTAGCACGACCGGCGAGAATGCGAATGGCGCGATGGGAACCAGCGCGCTCTGGTGATCCCAGTTCAGCTTCTTGAACACATAAGGCAGCGTCGCGTACGAGTTGTCGTTCGCCAGCAGCGTGTAGCCGTCAGCCGCTGCGTTGACCACTTGCGTGGTACCGATGGTGCCCGACGCACCCGGCTTGTTCTCGACGACAAAGCTCTGCCCCATCTGCACGGTAAGCTTCTGCGCGATCTTGCGCGTCACCACATCGACGGCGCCGCCGGGCGGGTTGGGCACGACGATGCGGACGGGCTTGTCGGGATAGGCCGCGAACGCGGGTAGCGTGCCAGCGCCCAGCAGCGTCGCGACGGCGGCAAACAGAGGGATTGCGCGATGAAACATCGTTGTCTCCTGCTGTCGCGGTGGTTGCCTGGGCCAGACCACCAGGTCGGACCAGCCCCGCGACGATCGTTATCTCAATTCAAGCGGGCGCCGCAGCACCCTGCAGCACCGCGATCACGTTCTTCGCCGCGCCCACGCCCATGTTCACGTAGGCCGCGTCGCTGACGCCACCGATGTGCGGCGACAGGATCAGGTTGGGCACCTGCTGGAACGGATGCGGCACGGGCATCGGTTCGACCGCAAAGCTGTCCAGCCCCGCGGCGTACAGCTTGCCGTTCTGCAACGCCTCAACGAGCGCTGGTTCATCGATCAGGCCGCCACGCGCGGTGTTGACCAGGATGGCGCCGTCCTTGAACGTGGCGAGCGTTTCGCGGTTCAGCATGCCGCGGTTCTCGTCGGTCAGCGGGCAATGCAGCGACACGACATCCGACTCGCGGAACAGTTGCGCCAGATCGACCAGCGTGACGCCTTCGGGTACCGTCTTCGCAAACGGATCGAAAGCGATCACGTGCATGCCCAGTGCCACACCGGTCATCGCCGCCCGACGCCCAATCTCGCCGAGGCCGACGACGCCCAGCGTGCGGCCGTTCAGCTCGATGGTCTTGTGCGTCGACTTATCCCAATGGCCGCCGCGCATGCGGTCGTTCAGGTGAGGCACGGCCTTCGCGCACGCCAGGATGAGCGCCCAGGCGTGCTCGGCCACGGCTGCGGCGTTGGCGCCAACCGCGGCTTTCACCGCGATGCCACGCTCGGCCGCGGCCTTCTGGTCGATCACGTCGATGCCGCTGCCATGCTTGGAGATGACCCTCAGCGACGGTGCGGCGTCCATCACGCTGGGGCCGACCTTGCCGTAGCGCACGATGATGGCGACAGGGTCCTTTGCCTTCGCCATGGCCACCACCGTGTCTTCGCTGCACTGCCTGCCCGCGAAGCACACTTCGAAGTCCTGGAGCAGTTCAAGCGCCTGCGGTGCAAGGTCATTGCCCGTGACCAGCAGAGCGGGTTTCTTCACGGCATTCACAGCGTTTCACCCTCGGCCAGCACACCGGCGGCGCGCAGCTCCTTGTCCAGCCAGCCCGGGCGCAGGTCGCCACCCTTGATGGCGGCAATGCGCTTGGCTTCCGCATCCACCTTCTTTTGCGCCAGGTCGAGGATCGCGGGCACCTCTTCACGCGGAATCACCACCACGCCGTCGGCATCGCCCACGATCAGGTCGCCCGGGTTGACCGCGACGCCAGCCACCGACGCCGGCCAGTTCACCAGGCCGCCGATCGCCTTGGTCGGGCCGCACGGATTGGTGCCCGCTGAAAACACCGGAAACGCGCCGCCGGCCAGCTCGTGCGAATCGCGCACGGCGGCATCGATCACGAAACCCGCCACGCCGGATGCCTGGGCCTGCGTCGCCATGATTTCGCCGCACAGCGCGGCGGTCTGGTCGCCCTTGCCGTCGACGACGATCACATCGCCTGGCTTGGCCAGCGCCAGGCCGACGTGGAACATCAGGTTATCGCCGGGACGCACTTCCACGGTCAGCGCGGGGCCGACCACCTTCATCGACGGTGACAGCCCTTGCACGCGTGCATTCAGCGTGCCGCGACGGCCCACGACGTCCGCGAGGATGGCGGCCTGGAACTTCGATGCACGCTCCACCAGTTCAGGAGAGACGCGCTCGAAATCGCGACGTATCGCGGGGGATGCTTTGGGGGTGCTCATGTACGACTCCAGATATGACGGACAAACAAAGGGGATTTACTCAAGGGGTCACTTCGTGGAAGCGATCTTCCAGAGGCTTTCGAACTTTCCGCGCTGCGTGGCCATGTGCTCGGTCCACGCAGCGCCAGACAGATAGGAGATGCCGCGCGCCTCGTTGACGGCACGGGCCAGGAATTCCGGGTCCTTCGTCGTGGCTTCGACGGCGGCCTGCAGACGCCTGGCGATGTCCGGCGGCAAGCCGCGCGGCGCCGCGAAGCCACGCTCCGACGAGATCGTGATGTCGAGCTTCTGCTCGCGTGCCGTGGGCACGCCGGCCACCACGCCCGGGCGCCGTTCATCGCCCAGTTGCGCCAGCACTTTCACGTCCTTCGAAGCGCGATCGGCCTCGGTGTATTCGGTGGTGCTCATTGCCATCACGTCGATGTGATGGCCCAGCAGGCTGGTTTTAGTCTGCGACGTTCCGGCAAAGGGAATGTGGTTGACCCTGGCGCCCGTCGCCTGCTGCAACGCCAGGGCGGCCATGTGCCCGTTCGTGCCAATGCCGTTGCTGCCCATCGACAAGCCCTCCGGGTTGGCCTTGAGCTGCTTGACCAGGTCCGCCATGGAAGCGAGCTTGCTGTCGCCCGCGACCACGAACATGGTCGGGTCATCGATCACGCGCGCCAGTGGGACGATGGCCGCGGGGTCGTACTTGGGCTTGCGCTGGATGGGGATGGTCAGGAACGACGGCGTGGACACGATGCCGATGGTGTAGCCGTCCGCCGCCGCACGCGAGAGCGCCGAATAGGCGATTTCACCCGATGCGCCGGGCTTGTTCACGACCACGATGCGGGCCTTGCCTCCGACATGCTTCTGAAGAAACGGGGCCATGGCCCGCGCCAGCAAATCGGTCCCTCCCCCTGCGGCGAACCCGACGTACACCTCGATGGGCCGGTCATCGGGCCAGGCCGCATGGGCCGACATCGCGGTCGTAGCCAGAGCCGCCAGGAGGAGGGATCGGATTGGACGCATTCGTTGTCTCCGTTTTGCGTTGTACGTTGTACAACGACGTTTCATAAATATGAGGCAACTATAGTCCGTTAAGGTCGTCGTTCCACTTGGCGTTTACCCCTGTACTCTGCAAAATGACGTTGTACACAGTACAATCATCGAAATTCGTACGAGGACAAACGATGAGTAACCATGGGGTGGCCGCAGTCGAAAAGGCGCTCGGCTTGCTGGACTGCTTCCGACTTGGCGCCGAGATTCAGTCGCTTGCGCAACTCTCCAATGCCTCCGGCATGCACAAGACGACAGTCTTCCGTCTGCTGAATTCGCTTGAGCGGATGAGCTATGTGGTGCGCACGGCCGATGGCCGCTACGCACTTGGGCCGCGCCTGCTCTATCTCGGCAAGCTTTACGAGCAGTCGTTCCAGCTCGGCTCGATCATCGAGCCCGTGCTGCAAGAGCTGGCATTGGCGACCAAGGAAAGCGCGTCGTACTACGTGCTCCACGGCGACGAGCAGCGCATGTGCCTCTATCGCGCCGAGCCCAGCGAAGGTTTGCGGGAGACGCGATTGCCCGGCACGATCCTGCCATTGGACGACACCGCAATCGGTTCCGTGCTCAAGTACTGGGGAAAGGAAGAGCAAGCGGCAAAACGCGACGAGGCGCTGCCATGGTTTACCGCTGGTGTGCGGGACCTCTACACCGCCGCTTTCGCGACACCGCTGTTCGGCGCCGGCGACAAGTTCATGGCCTCGCTCACACTATCTGGCCCCGCCACGCGTTTGCAGGCCGCGGATCGCACCGAGATCGCACGGGTGCAATTGGTCGCGGCCGCAAAGCTGTCCAGGCTTCTCGGTGCAAGTTCCGGATGGTGCGAGAAGGTCTACGGCACAGGCAATTACGTCCACGACTAAAGCATCCGCGCTGCACCGTCGTTGTCCCCCCCTGCCGAACTGACTTCTCCTGGTTCTCCGTAACTTTGGCGTCGGATCAGTGCGGCGACTTTACTGTCGTGCGGTGCATAAGGTCAGGCGTTCGCCCCACGGGCTGCAGCGACCTCGCACAAGAGGTCGCCTTAAAGGTGGAAGTACAGTCACGTCAGTTAATTGCACAATCGGCCCGGACGCGGTTTCCCGACCAGCATCCGCTAAGCAGATGCGAGCCACCTGCCGTGGGATTTTCGAGCGGCCAGTCGCGCCACCCGCTTCGGTGTCGCCTAAGCTTTGCTCAGGACGACTTCCACCAACCAGCGCGGATATGCGCCGGACCCATATCATGGAAAAAACCGCTTTCGTCTTTGCCGGCGGCGGCAGCCTGGGCGCGATCCAGGTCGGCATGCTGCGTGAACTGGTAGCGTCGGGCCTGACTCCCGACCTGGTGATCGGTGCTTCGGCCGGTGCCATCAATGGCGCCTACTTCGCCTGCAATCCCGGGCGCGATGGCGCGGCACGGCTGGAACAACTCTGGCGCGCAATCCGCCGCACGGAAATCATGCCGTGGTCATGGCGCAGCGTACTGGGCATGCTCGGCGGCAGCCGCGGCTACCTGGTGGACGCATTCGGCCTGCGTGCGCTGCTAAGCCGGAATTTCGGCGATGCACGCGTGGAAAATGCCGCGCTGCCGCTGCACGTCGTGGCCACCGACATGCAGAGCGGCGCGGAGGTCCTGCTCTCCAGTGGCGCCATTGTCGACGCGGTGCTGGCCAGTGCAGCCATTCCCGGCGTCTTCCCGCCGGTGCAGTTCGAGGGACGCACGCTGATCGATGGCGGCGTGGCGAACAACACCCCGGTTTCGACTGCGGTGCGGCTCGGCGCCACGCGCGTGATCGTGCTGCCGGCAGGCTTCACGTGTTCCGAGCGGCGCCCGCCGCGCGGGGCATTGGAGCACGCGTTTAACGCGCTCTCCCTGCTCGTCGCGCGCCAGCTCGTGCACGACCTGCAGCACTGGGGCAGCTACGCGCATATTTCTGTGGTGCCCCCGCTTTGCCCGCTCGATATCTCGCCCTATGACTACTCGCGCTGCGGCGAACTGATCGACCGCGCGGCCAGCACCACCGCGCTGTGGCTGTCGCACAACGGCCTGGAAAGCCAGAACGTGCCAGGGGCGCTTCATCCGCATACGCATACGCACGATGCGGAATCGCCGAGCTGCAGTGCCGACCTCACGCCGCCACCGCCTCCGCAGGCATCGTCCGGCACGCATCACCACTTATAGCGGCCCGGCCTTTACTCCACTTTCACGCCGCCCTTCCTTACCACCTCGCCCCAGCGCACCGACTCCTCCCTGATGAAGGCCTGGAACTGATCGGCCTTGCCGCCGACGGGGTTGATGCCGTATTCGATCAAGCGGGTCCGGACCTCCGGCTGGCGCAGCACGGCATCCATCTCCGCGGAGATCTTCGCCAGCACCGCAGGCGGCGTTTTGGCCGGCGCGATCAGGCCGATCCAGCTGCTGGCCGTCACGGACGGATAACCGGCCTCGGCCATGGTCGGCACGTCCGGCGCGGCCGGCCAGCGCGTCGGGCTGGAGATCGCCAGCGCGCGCACCTTGCCGGCCTTCACCTGCGGCATCATGGTCTGCACCGAGTCGAAGATGATGGCAACCTGCCCCGAGAACAGGTCAGGCAGGGCCGGGGAGATGCCCTTGTACGGGACATGGACCATCTTCACGCCCGTGGCCTGCGCGAACAGTTCGCCGGCCAGATGGGCACCCGAGCCGTTGCCGCTCGAAGCAAAGGTCATCTTATCCGGATGAGCCTTGCCCCAGCTCACGAGTTCCTTCACGCTGGCAGGCGGCAGTTGCGCGCTCGACACCAGCAGCAGCGGAATGCGGCCGATCAGGCTGACGCCGGTCAGGTCCCTGACCGGGTCATAGCTCATGCGCGGATACAGGCTCGGGTTGATCGCGTGCGCCGCCACCACGACCAGCAGCGAGTAGCCATCCGGCGCGGACTTGGCTACGTTGTCCGAGCCGATCATGCCATTGGCGCCGGGGCGGTTCTCCACCACCACCGGCTGGCCGATGCGCTCGGCCAGCTTCTGCATCACGAGCCGCGTGACGGCATCGGAAACGCCGCCCGGCGTGTAGGGCACGACCACGCGCACCGGATGATTCGGCCAGTTGTCGCCCTGCGCAAAGGCCGGCATCGCGCCGGCGACCAGGCCGGCGAACAGGCCAAGCCCCAGCAGCCTGCGGATGCGCCCGTTGGGCTTGTGTTGCGTCATGTCTCCTCCTTGTCGGATGGGCGCCTGTTGCCGGCGCGTCGGTTCAGTCAGTCAGTGGCCCGCATCCTGTACCCAGCCCTGCGGCACGGAAATCGGGAAATCGAGCAGCATCTGCGCGTAGCTCTTGCCAAGCGGGTCGGAGCGCAGGCTTGCGACACCGCCGCCGGCCAGCGCGCCATGCATCAGGAAGTTCAGCGCATGCAGGCCGGGCACTTCGAAACGCTCGACCTCCCCATGCACGAGGTGGGCGAAGTACGCCTGCACGGCCTGCGGCGTCATCTGTTCGCGCAGCAGCGCCAGGTACTCCGGCCGCCGCGCGATCACGCCGATGTTTTCGTCGTCGCCCTTGTCGCCACTGCGTGCGTAGGCCAGCGCGACCAGCGGGCGCTCGACGCGCGGTCCGGCGGGCAGCGGCTGCGGCACGGGCATGTCGATGGCCGCGGGCGGCCCGGCATCGCCGCTTTGCGCGGCATTGGCCAGCACGACCTCGCCACCCTCGAAACCCACGCGCATCGGCACATCGGCCTTCGGTACGAGGAAGGAAAAGACCTTGACCACCGGCTGGATGTCGACCCGCCCCGAAAACGACGAGCGTGTGCCCGCCGCCATCGACGTGCCGGCCGACGAGCATTCGCGCTGCAGGAAGCCCAGTGCCCTGGCCTGTTGATGGCGTGCGCCGATACGCAGGACCACCTCGCGCGTCGGCAGGTCGCGCGCATGAGGCCCGTACTGCGACTCACAGCCAAGCAACTCGACAATGGTCTCGCTGTAGTCCGGCAGCCCGCGCGCGGCCAG
Organism: Cupriavidus sp. 22TCCZM01-5; assembly: GCF_057798915.1. Taxonomy (NCBI): domain Bacteria; kingdom Pseudomonadati; phylum Pseudomonadota; class Betaproteobacteria; order Burkholderiales; family Burkholderiaceae; genus Cupriavidus; species Cupriavidus sp. 22TCCZM01-5. The sequence continues at coordinate 76,328 of NZ_JBYOJR010000015.1, read as the reverse complement.
CATGTCGCGCGTGCGCTTCAGCAGCGCATCGGCCGTGCGGCGCGCCTTGGCGGGGGCATCGATGCCGCGGATCGCCATCATCAGGCTGATCTGGTAGCCGTCCTGCCAGGTCGCGTTGCCCTTGTAGTGGCTGCCCGGCGCACGGCCGCGCGCGCCCCACACGCGCACCTGGCCCGGTGCCGCCAGTTCGGTGCGCACCGCGCGGAAGTCGCAGGTGACGTCGGGCATCAGGTAGTTGGCGGGATCGCCCACCTCATACAAGACCTGCTCCGCCACGGCCGCCGGATCGACCAGCCCGCCGGTGCCTTCCGGCTTGCCGAGCATGAAGCTGCCGTCGTGCGCGCAATCGATGACCGGATAGCCCATGCGATCCCAGTCGGGCACGCGCTGCCAGTCGGTGAAGAGCCCGGCCGTGGCCTGGGCACCGCACTCGATGACATGGCCGGCCAGCGTGCCTGCCGCCAGGCGGTCCCAGTCGGTCCAGTCCCATTCGAACTCGTGGGCCAGCACGCCGACCACCACGGCGCTGTCCACGCAGCGTCCGGCGATGACGATGTCCGCGCCAAGCGCCAGCGCGCGCGCGATGGCCTGCGCGCCGGTGTAGACGTTCGCGGACCACGGCTCCGTGGTCGGCACCGGCTGGCCGTCCAGGTCCGTCAGGCCCTGCCCGCACCATTGCGCGAACTGCGCCTGCACGTCGTCGCCCGTGATCACGGCGATGCGCGGCGACAAACCCTGCTGGGCGGCTGCCTTCAGCAGAGCGTCGCGGCAGGCTTGCGGATTCAGGCCACCGGCGTTGGCGACCACACGGATGCCGCGGCGCAGGATCTCGCCAAGGTTCGGGGCCATCGCGGCGTTCACGAAGTCCGTGGCGTAGCCCAGCGCCGCATCCCTCGCGCGGGCGCGCGCCAGGATGGACATGGTGGTCTCGGCCAGGTAGTCATAGACCAGGTACTGCATGCCCGGCACTGTCAGCAGTTGCGGCGTGGCAATCGCGGAATCGCCCCAAAAGCCCGAGGCGCCGCCAATGCGGATGGTCCTGGCGGTATCGGTCATGCGGCCTCCTTGTCAGCATCCGCTTCGACACGGGCCAGCAGCGCCCCGGCGCTGGCCTGCCCGCCCGTGCGCGCCGCCAGTTCAGCCACCACGCCCGCAAACGGCGCGGCAATGATGTGCTCCATCTTCATGGCTTCCAGCACCACCAGCGGCTGGCCGGCCGCCACGCGCTCGCCTTCGGCGACGTGCACGGCCACGATGCGCGCGGTCAGCGGCGCCTGCAGCAGGCCATCGGCATCGCCGGCGTCGCGGCGGCGGCGCGGGTCATGGCGCTGGAACTTCCACGCGCGGCCGGCCTGGAACAGGTGCAGCGCATGCTTGTCCGCGGCGAACACCAGCGGGTACGCGACGCCGTCGCACTCCACCAGCGCGGTGCCGGCCTGCGGATCGGCACGCAGCACGCGCACCATGCAGGCTTCGGCCGGCGCATCGCCGTCGCGCTCGCGCAGGCTGACATGCCAGCCGTCGCCCGCGGCACGCAGCATGGCCTGCCATCCTTGCCCCGCCGCATCCAGCGCAACGCTGGCCGCTGTGCGTGCCAGCGCAGCCGGCTGGCTGCCGCCGTCCAGCACTCCTGCGACGGCCAGCGCGGCGCTCGCCGCCACGTGCCGCGGCGGCACCGTGGCCTGCAGCGCGGCCTGCATATGCGTCTCGACAAAGCCGGTGTGGACGTCGTTGCCGGCAAAGGCCGGACTTGCCAGGCAGTCGGCCAGGAACGCCTGGTTGGACGGCACGCCCAGCAGCACACAGTCTTCCACCGCGCGCAGCAGCTTGCGCCGCGCTTCTTCGCGGTCGGCGCCGTGCGCCACGAGCTTGGCCACCATCGAGTCGTAGTGGGTGGGAATCGCGCCGCCCTCTTCCAGCGCGTGATCCACGCGCACATCGCGGCCCGAAGCCGGCGGGCGCCAGCGCATCAACGGCCCGCCCTGCGGCAGGAAGCCGGCGGGCACGTCTTCGGCCGTGAGCCGGACTTCGATCGCGTGGCCCTTCAGCCGCACTTCGTCCTGCGTGACCGGCAGCGGCTCGCCAGCCGCCACGCGCAGTTGCCACTCGACCAGGTCGAAACCGGTGATCGCTTCGGTGACCGCATGCTCGACCTGCAGGCGCGTGTTCATCTCCATGAAGTAGAAATTGCCATCGCCATCGAGCAGGAACTCCATGGTGCCCGCACCGACGTAGCCGATCGAACGCGCGGCGCGCACGGCGGCGTCGCCCATGCGCGCGCGCAGCGCAGAGCCCACTGCCGGCGACGGCGCCTCTTCGATGACCTTCTGGTGCCGTCGCTGCACCGAGCAGTCGCGTTCGCCAAGGTGGATCACGTTGCCGTGGGTGTCGGCGAACACCTGGATTTCCACGTGGCGCGGCGCCATTACCGCACGCTCCAGGATCAGCTCGCCCGAGCCGAACGCGGTCTGCGCTTCGGAGCGGGCGCTGGCCAGCGCGGCGGGCAACGCCGCGGCATCGCGCACCAGCCGCATGCCGCGCCCGCCCCCGCCGGCGGCAGCCTTCACCATCATCGGGAAGCCGATCTGGCCAGCCTGGGCGAGCAGCGTGGCATCGTCCTGCGCGCTGCCCTGGTAGCCGGGCACGCACGGCATGTCGGCGGCCAGCATCAGGCGCTTGGCCTCGGCCTTGTTGCCCATGGCACGAATCGCCTGCCCCGGCGGACCGACAAAGACCAGGCCCGCGGCCACCACGGCTTCGGCGAATTCGGCGTTCTCGGCCAGGAAGCCGTAGCCGGGGTGCACGGCGTCCGCGCCGCTCCTGCGCGCGGCGTCGATGATCGCCGCGATATTCAGGTACGACTCGCGCGGTGCGGAGGGACCAATGCATACGGCGCGGTCGGCGCAGGCCACGTGCGGGCTGTGCCGGTCGGCCTCGGAATAGACTGCCACCGTGGCCAGGCCGAGGCGGCGCGCGGTACGCATGATGCGCACGGCAATCTCGCCGCGGTTGGCGACAAGCAGCGTATGGAAGGGTCGGCAGTTAGCAGACATGAGGAAATCCCGTGAATCTCTTTGAAGTCTCAGGCGATGGCCTGCGCGGCGCGCACGGTATCGGCATCAAAGCGCGCCACCCAGTTCGCGTCGCGCTTCTCGCGGAAAGCCGCCACGCCTTCGGCGCCTTCGCGCCGCATGCATTGCGCGAACAGGCGCGAGGCCTCGTCCAGCAGCGGCGAGAGTGACGAGAGTGGCTGGCCACAGCGGCCCACCAGCGTCTTGAACACGCGGTTGGCCTGCGGCCCGCAGCGGCCAATGCGCGTCAGCCATTCGGCAATCAGCGCGTCCAGCTCGGCGCTGTCGTCCGCAAGCTGGTCGACCAGACCGATGGCCACCGCCGACTGGCCACTGACCCGCTCGCCGGTCAACCCGAGCCGCCGCGCGGCCACGGCGCCCAGGCGCTGCACCACGAACGGCGCAATCTGCGCGGCGATGATGCCCAGCGTCGTCTCCGACAGCGCGAAACGCGCATCGCGCGTAGCCAGCACGATGTCCGCCGCGCACGCCAGGCCCATGCCGCCGCCCATGGCCGCGCCGTCCACGGCGGCGATCACGGGTACCGGCAGCACCGACAGGCGCTCCATGAAATAGCCGAACTGGCGGTTGCGCGTGGCGACCGGGTCTTCCTGGCTGGCGTCCGCCTGCAGGCGCGCCTGGAAATTGCCGACGTTGCCGCCGGCGCTGAAGATGCCGCCGGCGCCGCGCAGCACCAGTGCACGGATTTCAGGGTCGGACTCCGCCTGTTCCATGGCGCCGGCCAGCGCCGCCACGACTTCGGGCGCGAGCGCGTTGCGCGTGGCGGGGATGTTCAGCGTGGCGAACAGGACGCCGCCGGCGCGGCGCACGATCACGCCGTCGTTCTGCGAGGTATCTGGCATGGCAGTATGTCGTTGAGGATGGTCGGAGCTGCGCTCAGCCGCGCGACATCAGGCCCATCTGCTTGGCGATGACCTGCAGCATGACCTCGTCGGCGCCGCCGCCAATCGAACCGAGGCGGAAGTCGCGATAAGCGCGCGAGGCATGGTTGTCCCAGGTGTAGCCCATGCCGCCCTGGAACTGCATGCACCAGTCCGCGACCTCGCGCGACAGGCGCCCGGCCTTGAGCTTGGCCATCGACGCCAGCTCGGTGACCTCGCCGCCGTCGATATAGGTCTGCGTGGCCACGTAGACCAGCGCGCGCAGCGCCTCCATCTCGGTCTTGAGTTCGGCCAGCTTGAACTGGATGAACTGGTTGTCCAGCAGCGGCTTGCCGAAGGCGATGCGCTGGCGCAGGTAGTCGGCGGTTTCCTCGATCAGCGCGGTGCAGGCCAGGCGGCGCGCGGCGCCGTTCAGGCGTTCCTCCTGGAACTGCTTCATCTGGTAGATGAAGCCCATGCCCTCTTCGCCGATGCGGTTGCGCACCGGCACGCGCACTTCGTCGAAGAAGATCTGCGCGGTGTCCGAGCACCACATGCCGAACTTCTTGATCTTCTGCACTTCCACGCCCTTCGCGCGCTTGCCATCTTCCTTGAGCGGCACCACGATCAGGGACTTGTTCTTGTGCGCCGGGCCGTCGGAGGTGTTGCACAGCAGGCAGATCCAGTCGGACTGGGTGCCGTTGGTGATCCACATCTTCGAGCCGCTGATGACGTAGTCGTCGCCATCGCGGCGCGCGCGCGTCTTGAGCGAGGCCACATCGGAGCCCGCCCCCGCTTCCGATACGCCGATCGAGCACACCATGTCGCCGGAAATGGCGGGCGCCAGGAATTCGCGCTTGAGCGCATCGGAGCCGAACGCGGTCAGGGCGGGCGTGGCCATGTCGGTCTGCACGCCCACGCCCATGCCGACGCCCTGGGCGCGTGCATAGCCGAGCGCTTCGGCCGCGGCGATGGCGTAGGAGAAATCCAGGCCCAGGCCGCCATACTCGACCGGCTTGGTAATGCCCAGGAAGCCGAGGTTGCCCATCTTCTTGAACAGCTCATGCGCCGGAAAAATCTCCGCGGCTTCCCACTCGTCGACGTGCGGATCGATCTCCGCCGTCACGAAGCGGCGGATGCTGTCCATGATGTTGCGGTGGTCTTCGGTGTAAAGCATGCTGGTCTCCAGGAATTCTTGTTGGCTTGATTTCGTTGCAGTGTCGCAGGGTCGTGGTGTCGCTGCAGGCCGCTTACAAGCGGGCTACGCCGAACTGCACGGCGCGCGGCTGGCGCAGGTTCGCTTCACGCGCGGTGGCCAGCACGAAGGCCAGCACGGCACGCGTATCGCGCGGGTCGATCACGCCATCGTCCAGCAGCAGGCCGCTGGTGACGAAGGCGCTGGCCTGGCGTTCGAAGTTGGCGACGATCTCGGCGGTCTGCGCCGCGAGCTGGGCTTCATCGACCGTCGTCCCCTTGCGCTCGGCCTGCTGGCGCGCCACGATCTCCAGCGTCATGGCAGCCTGCTCGCCGCCCATCACCGCGGTGCGCGCATTGGGCCACGAGAAGCAGAAGCGCGGGTGAAAGCCGCGGCCGCACATGCCGAAGTTGCCCGCGCCGAACGACGAGCCGCAGTAGATCGTGACCTGCGGCACGCTCGAGTTGGACAGGGCCTGGATCATCTTCGCGCCATGCTTGATCATGCCCGCCTCTTCCGATGCGCGGCCGACGATGAAGCCGGTGGTGTTCTGCAGGAACACGATCGGCGTGCCCGACTGGTTGCATAGCTGGATGAACTGCGCGGCCTTGGTCGCGCCGGCCGGGTCGATCGGGCCGTTGTTGGTGATGAAGCCGACGGCGTGGCCTTCGATGCGCGCGTGGCCGCACACGGTGCCAGGGCCGTAGTCGGGCTTGAACGGCAGCCACGCGGAATCGTCGACGATGCGCGCGATCACCTCGCGCATGTCGACGGGGCGCTTCATGTCCAGCGTCATCACGCCATCCAGCTCGGCCGGGTCCTGGCGCGGCGCACGCACCGGCTGTGCCGGCGCCGGCGACACGTCCGGCCAGTCGAGGCTGGCCACGATGTCGCGCGCCGTGGCAATCGCGTGCTCGTCGTCCTCGGCCAGGTATTCGGCCAGGCCGCTGACGGTGGCGTGCAGCTCGGCACCGCCCAGTTCCTCATCCGTCGCGACCTCGCCGGTGGCGGCCTTGAGCAGCGGCGGGCCGGCCAGGAATGCGCGGGCACGATTGCGCACCATGACCACGTAGTCCGACAGGCCTGGCATGTAGGCGCCGCCTGCGGTGGACGAGCCGTGCACCACGGTGATCACCGGCAGCCCTGCCGCCGACAGGCGCGCCAGGTTGTAGAAGATGCTGCCGCCGCGGATGAACTTGTCCACGCGGTACTTGCGCAGGTTGGCGCCGGCCGACTCGACCAGGTGGATGAACGGCAGCCGGTTCTCCAGCGCGATCTCCTGGCAGCGCATCAGCTTCATATTGCCGGCCTCGGTCATGGCCCCGGCGTCGATGCCGGAATCGGTGGCCAGCACCATGCAGCGTACGCCGCAGACGATGCCGATGCCGGCCACGAGCGAACCGCCCGGGATCGACGTGTCGGGGTTCGGGTCGTCCATGCCGAAGCCTGCCAGGCTGGCGATCGGCAAGAAGGGCGCGCCGGCGTCGAGCAGGCGGCCGATGCGCTCGCGCGGCAGCAGCGCGCCACGTTTGGCAAAGGCCGCACCGGCGCGCTCGGAGGCGACCACCGCACGCTGCTCCAGGCTGCGCAGACGCTCGATCAGGGCCTGTGTGCCGGTGCGCTGGCTGGCAAACGAGTCGGAAGACGGGTCGATGCGGGTCTCGATGGGAATCATGGCGCTGGCTTGGTTGGCTTGATTTGCTCGGTTTGCATGATGGGCCGATTGCAAACCACCGCGTCGCGCGGGACAACCTCAACCGCTCAGTTTGTGCATAATGTGCACGCCCAACCCAATGCTCCGCCGCCGGGAGCCCGCCGCGCATGCCTGCCAAGCCATCCACGCCCAACGGCGTCCAGAGCCTCACACGTGCCTTCGCCCTGCTGGAACTGCTGGCCGAGCATCACGACACGGGGTTAACCCTGGCGGACCTGGCCATCAAGGCGGAGATCGACCGCACCACGGCGCACCGCATGGCGCGCTTCCTGGAGGCTGCCGGCTACATCGAACGGGAATCGGGCAGCAAACGCCTGTTCCTGGGCACCACGGCCATGTCGCTCGGCCTGCGCGCGATGAACCGCCCCCCGCCCGGCAGCGCACTCGTGACCAAGATGAAGGCGCTCGCGCGCCTGACCGGCGACGCGGTCTTCCTGATCGTGCGCATCGGCGACCATGGCCACTGCCTGCATACCGAACAAGGCAGCCACCGCATCAAGTCCTTCCATATGCTGACCGGCAGCTCGCGCCTGCTGGGCCAGGGTACCGGCAGCATGGCCTTGCTCGCGCGGCTGGACGATGACGCTGTCCGTGCGCACTACGAACGTCACCGCGCCGAGTACGAAGCCGGCGGCCTGAGCCTGATGAAGCTGATGCGGGGCGTGGAACGCAGCCGCACGTGCGGCTCCGCGCTCGCCGGCGCCGACGGCGTGGCCGGCGTGGGCTATGCGCTGCCCATGGCCATGCACGCCGAGGCTGCCATCAGCATTGTGTCGGCCGCTTCACGCATGCCGGTGGCGCGCCGGCACGAGATGGGACGCATCATCGGCGGGATGTTTGCGGGGGACTGACGGCACCCGCGCTGCATTGCGATCCCATCGTTCCTGCGGCAACAAGCGAACGCCCGGCTTGAACGAAAAGGCTGCGGAATCAGCCTCTTCGTTCAAGCGCCGGGGAGCACGCGTGCGGAAAAATCTGCGGACCGAAACACTCTTTTCAGGAACGCATGATGGTTCGCACGTTAGCAATGTTCTCCATCCTTCTTGCCGGCTACGGCTGCACCACCCCGCCCCAGGACCTCGACCTGTCCCGCGACAAGTCCTCCGACGGCGGCCGCTACCAGGTCGCGATCGTCGCGCCGACGCCGTCCCCCGCGGTCAACCAGATGCATAGCTGGAAGGTCCGGTTGACGACGCCCGACGGCCATCCCGTGCGAGGCGCGCAATTCTCGGTGGCAGGCGGCATGCCGCAGCACGGCCACGGCTACCCGACGCAGCCGCGGGTGACGCACGAAGTCGACGACGGCACCTACCTGCTCGAAGGCATGAAGTTCAGCATGAGCGGCTGGTGGGACCTCAAGCTTGGCATTCGCGCGGAGCCCGGACCGGATCAGGTCGCCTTCAATATTGTCATCGACCCCCGGTCGCAGCGCCCGTGAAGACGCTCGGCATCAAGGCCGGCATGGCACTCGCGGGCGTGCCGGTGGCCATGGCTATCGCGGCGGGCGTGTCGACGCCGGCACCGCAGGCGGCACTGCGCGACGCCTGGGTGCCGGAAGACCTGCAGACACTGGCCACCATGCAGCTCGCACAAGCGGGGCCGCGCCCTGCCGACCCATCCAATATCCACGAGCGCAGCGGCAACGCGGCCAGTCTGGGCCGGGCATTGTTCAATGATCCGCGCCTGAGCCGCAATGGCCATGTCTCGTGCGCAAGCTGCCACGCGCCCGCCGCGCAGTTCGAAGATGGACGGCCACTGGGCCAGGGCCTCGGGACCGGCAAACGGCGGACCATGCCGGTGATGGGTGCGGCGGGAGCGCCGTTCCTGTTCTGGGATGGCCGCAAGGACAGCCTGTGGTCGCAGGCGCTGGGGCCGATGGAGGACGCCGCCGAACACGGCGGCAACCGGGTACGGTTTGTCCGGATCATGCAGGCGCACTACGCCGCGCAGTATGAGCAGGTCTTCGGGCCGCTGCCGGCAATGCCAGCGCTTGCGCCGGACGCCTCGCCGCTCGGCACGGAGGACGAGCGTGCGGCCTGGGCGGCCCTGCCGCCCGCCACACAGCAGCAGGTGAACCGCGTCTTCGCCAATATGGGCAAGGCCATTGCCGCCTATGAAAGCCGCGTGCAATATGGCCCTTCGCGCTTCGACCGCTATGTCGGGTCCACCCTCGCCGCGGACCCGCGCGGCCAGGATGTGCTGACTGTCCAGGAGGTACGCGGACTGCGGCTCTTCCTGGGCAAGGGCCAGTGCATCACCTGCCACAACGGCCCGATGCTCAGCGACCATGCCTTCCACAACACGGGCGTCCCGCCGCTGGATCCGGGGCATCCCGACCGCGGGCGTGCCGACGCGATTACAAAGCTGCTCCGTGACGAGTTCAATTGCCTTGGCCCATACAGCGACGCAAAGCCCGAACAATGTGGCGAGCTGAATTTCCTGGCGAAAGACGACCCTGCGCATCTTGGCGCGTTCCGCACGCCGAGCCTGCGCAACGTCGCGGAGCGCGCGCCGTACATGCACGCCGGGCAGATCACAACGCTGCGGGACGTGGTCCGGCACTATGTGGAAGCGCCAGACGCCGTGGTCGGGCGAAGCGAACTGGCGCGCCCTGGCGAGGCACCGGGACAGCGCCAGGCTGTGCGGCTGTCACCGCGCGACGTCGAGGACCTGGTGGCATTTCTCGGCACCCTGTCCGGCGCGGTCGATCAGCCGAGGTAGGAGGACGAGGCGCGCAGCCGCTCGCTCAGCGGCCCCCTCATCTGCATGGCCGAGGGGGCCAGGCCGAACATGGTGCGGCAGGTGCGCGACAGGTGCGCCGAGTCCGCAAACCCCGCAGCGTGGGCGGCATTCGCGAGGTTGTCGCCCTCCATGAGGATTTCCCAGGCCTTCAGCAACCGGCGCCAGAGCTGGTAGGTCCGCAGCGGCATCCCGGTCTGCTCGACAAAGACATGGCGAAACCGGCTGGCCGACAGGTGCACGACCGCAGCCACGTCCTCCAGGCTCGGTGGCTCGCCGCGATGCGCCCGGAGATGCTCGATCGCCTTCAGCACGCGTGGATCCGACGGCACGTGCGGGATGGTCCGCGACAGCGAGCCCACCAATGCCCGCGCGACGTCCTGTACCGCCTCCACGGTCCTGGTCATTCGCCAGGCGTGCTCCAGCCGGGACAGCACGCCCGCCAGCACCGCTTCGCCCAACAGCTCCACTTGCCCGTCCATCCGCGCCGACAGCGCGCGACCCTCGCGTGTCTCCGGCTCGATGAACAGCACCGCGCTCCAGTCGCACGACGAGACATCTATGCTGTGCACCGCGCGGGATGGCACGAGCGCGCCCTGGCAAAGCATCGGTTGCCCGCGATGGCCGGACTGGACCCGAAGACCCGACGGGGCCCCGATCACCAGCTGGATCGCGTAATGCGCGTGCGGCGCCACGGGGCCGCCCCCTGAACCGATGAACAGGCAGCCACCGGTCCAGGCGACGTAGTCGCCCTGGTATCGCTGCGGCTTGCCACTCACCGGGCGGCTCCCGGCAGCCGGTGGCCGGGCGACGCCGCCGCCCTGTCCCGCACGCGTTTGATGCCGCGGCCCGCCGCAAGGCCAGCGCTTGCCCGACCCTGATTCAGGATCGGCGCCCTGATCGTCCCGCAGAGCAGCGCACCGCCCTGCCTGTTTGCCCTGACGATCGGGTCACGTCCGGAATCGCGTCGATGCATGCCTTGTCCTGATGTGAAGTTTTCGTGTTCCAGCCGTGCCCGGCCGCGAGGGCACAAAGCCGCCAACGCAGGCAGAAGCCTCTGCTCCGATATTGGGAAGCCGCACGCGGCCAGGCGAAGTGCCCGCAAGTGTCGCATGCCCAGGCTTCCAAAGCGCTATCCGATGCCGCGATCCCGCAGCACCGGGCTGACGGCGGTACTCAGCGAGTCGCCCGCTGCTGGTAGGCAAAGGTGGCGGCAAAGACCTCGTCCACGCCGATCAACTCGCCCACGGTTCCGCCCCCGGCACGCAGCTTTTCCTGGAGCACATGCTCGGTCTCAAGCAACTGCTCGGCCTTTTGCAGGATCTCCTGCGCACGCGCCTGCGGCACCACGACCACGCCGTTCTCGTCCCCCACCACGATGTCGCCCGGGTTCAGCGCGATGCCGCCGCATTGCACCGGCACGTTCACCTCGCCATATCCGGCCACTGCCGCCACGTTGGGCACGATACCGCGGCATACCACCGGGAAGCGAAGCCGGCGGATCTCCGTGACATCGCGACAGGCACCATCGACGACGGCGGCGACCACGCCGCGGTTCATCGCCGACAGGGTCATGTTCTCGCCCCAGAATGCCGTGCTGGCAGCCATATGCGCATCGACCACGACCACGTCGCCGGCCTCGCTCACGTCAATGGCCTTGAGCGGCGCGGCCAGGTCGGAAGCCAGCGTGCGCGCGGTGATCGCAGGCCCGGCGAACGACACGGGTTCGAAGACCGGCCGCATGGCCGCCGACATGGCGCCGAAGCGCCCCATGCAGTCAGACAATGCGCAGGTGACAGAGTCGTACATCTGCAGCAGCCCCCGGTACGCCTCGATGACTTCGCGGGCGGGACGTTGCACGGTTGGAATCAGCATGGCGGCCCCCTTCTTGCTACCGCCGGGCGGCAGTAGCGGCTGTGATCCTGTCATCCAGCATAGGCAAATAGCCGCGCCTTGATAGCGCCAGGTACCGCTCAGGGGAGGCGGGCCAGCAAGCGCTCACGCAAGGTCGGCGGCAGCACCAGCCTGCCCTTGCCGTCGACAGCGCCGGGATCGAAGATCTCAGCACGCCGCGCTCCCAGTGCAGGCGCACCGGGCCGGAATGCGCGAACGTGCGCCGGGCCAGCAGGATGTTGCGGCGCGCGCTGTACACGCGCATCAGTACCTTGTGCTCGGAAAGGTAGCAGTACTCTGCCTTGCAGGATTCCGGTTATCCACCTGCTCCGGCAACCAGCATGGCGTGGAATTCGCGGGCGGTCGGCGTGAAAATCGCGGCCACCGCCCCTGCCAGCCCGGCATCGCCGCTGCGGGCTGCGTTCTCCATCCTTTGCGAGAGCCGCTGAAAGCCCTGGCAGTCGGCAAGGTGTGCCGCTGCCTTGACGCGGTGCGCCACGCTGCCCAGGCTTTCCAGGCTGTCGCCTTCCGCCTGCAGCCTCTCGAGGTCGGATTCCGTTGCGGTCGCCAACGCCTGCACCAGTTCGGCGGCAAGTGCGGGGTCGCCAAAGGTCTGGCGCGCAATGGCATCGGCCAGGCCAGCGCGCTCGCTGCCTGAAATGGCCACGTAGCCGTGCCTGGCCAACAGGCGGAATACGGCTTCCTCGGTGACTGGCTCGGCCAGAACATCGTCGCAGAAGTCCGGCTGCGCCTGGCCTACGCAGACCAGCAGCGCTCCATCCCGGCGTGCGCGCTGCAGCAACGACGTGGCGACTATGTCCGGCGCGCCGACGATCAGGCGCGGCACGGCGGCGGCGAGTACCGCATCGGCCTCGGCAGCCGTCACGCATTGCGCCGACAAGCCCGCGTCGCCAAGCCATTGCGCCAGCAACTCGCTCCAGGCGCTGCCCGACTGGGCCAGGACGAATGCATCAGGCATGGCAGTCCTTTGTCACCCGATGGCGATATGGTGCCGCCGGGCGAAATCGATCACATCGACCAGCGAACGCGCGCCCAGCTTTTCCATGATGCGGGTCTTGTGCGTACTGACGGTCTTGTTGGAAATGAACAGCACCTCGCCAATCTGCTTGTTGGACATGCCCTTGGCCAGCATCTGCATGATCACCAGCTCCTTGTCGGACAGGCTGCCCAGCCGGCGCGCCTCGTCCAGGTCTTCGGCGCGTCCGTTGCCAACCTCCGGCATGACCGAGTAGCCGGCCAGCACGGATTCCACGCAGCGGACGATCTCCGGCAGCTCCTGGGTCTTGCTGACATAACCATTCGCGCCGGCCTGCCGGGCACGCGGGGCAAAGGTGCTCTGGTCCTGGCCCGAGATCACCAGGACGCGTACGTTCGGCTGGATGGCCTTGAGCCGCGGGATGACGTCCAGACCGTTGATGCGCGGAATGTCCAGGTCGAGGATCACGACATCGGGCGCATACTGGCGCACTATCTCGATGGCAGCCTGCCCATTGTCCGCCTCCAGGACATGCGTCACGCCGAGGACCTGCGACAGGTGCGTCTTCAGCACGACCCGCACTGCGGGGTGGTCGTCGACGATAAGGATTGTGACCACGCAAGCACTCCATCTCTAATGGCATTGCCCGCTGATGGCATTCGCAGGCATTTATTGTCTGGCGCATTATTGTGTTCAGCATTTTTCCTCACGGGGGCAGGAAATTTCCGAGTGCCAGTACGACTTTTCCCGATTCGGCGCCAAAAGCGCGGTAGGTACCGCGACGCGCACCTGTGCATCATGTGGGCCGGCGATGCCCTGCGCACGGTCACCTCATGATGCGCCCTAACGCGCCCACCGGGCAATGCAGGCACGCAGGTCCTCCACGTGCACAGGCTTGAACAGGCATGCGTCCATGCCCGCCTCCAGACATTGCCGGGCGACATCGGTACCGACCGATGCCGTCAGCGCGACGATCGGCACATCGGCATTGGCGTCCGGCCCCGCGGCCCGGATCCGGCGCGCCAGCTCGAAACCGTCCATGCCGGGTAGCTGGCAATCCGTGAGCACTAGTGCAAACGATTGCTGCCTCAGCAGTTCCAGCGCTGATTCTGCGCCAGGCGCCACGGTACAGTCCTGGCCCAGCATTTCCAGCTGGCGGCGCATGATGACCTGGAATGGCAGGTAATCCTCCACCACCAGAATGGCCTTTCGCGCGCCGAGCGGGTCGATCGGCGCAGGCTGCGGCACGGCCGCTTCTCCGGTCGCAGGCGCTGGTACGGGCTCAGCCACCGGCAACGTCACGCACAGCGAGACGGTGGTACCCGTGCCAGGCGCGCTGTCGAGCGTAAGCGTGCCGCCCATGCCCTGAGCCAGACGCCGGCAGATCGCCAGGCCCAGCCCGCTGCCGCCGAAGCGGCGCGAAATGGAGCTGTCCGCCTGGGAAAACGGTGCAAACAGCTGTTCCTGCTGCGCGGGCGGGATGCCGACACCGGTATCGGCAACGCTGAGCGCCACGCGCTGGCGCTCGCCCAGGTCTTCCAGCAATGCCAGCCGCACCGTGATGCCGCCCTGTGCCGTGAACTTGACCGCATTGCCGATCAGGTTGAGCAGGATCTCCTTGAGCCGCGTGGGATCGCCGTGCAAGGCCGGGGCGATGCGCGGATCGGCGTCGAACTCGAACGCCAGCCCCTTGGCTGTGACGGCGGGCCGGTGTACCGCCATCACGGATTCCACAAGCGCGCGCGGCTCGACCGGCAGCGATTCCAGCTCCAGTTGCCCGGCCTCCAGCCGGGAGTAATCGAGGATGCCGCCAAGGATCTCCATCAGCAAACGCGCGGCATTGTCGGCCAGGGTGACCTCCGCGGCTTGCTGCGCGCTCATCGGGCTGCCGCGCAGCAATTCCAGCGCACCGATGACGGCGGCGAGCGGGGTGCGGATCTCATGCGTCATGGCGGCCAGGAAGCGCGCCTTGGCCTGTGCCGCCTCTTCCGCCGTGGCACGTGCCGCCGCCAGCGCGGCGAGCTGGCGGTGTTCGTCCGTGGCATCGCCGGCATAGCCACTCCAGCGCAGCTGGCCCGATGCGCTGCGCACGGGTGCGCCCACGAACAGCCTCAGCCAGCGGGTTTCACCCTCGACCAGGATGCGCAGCTCGAACTGGGCCGCCGACTGCGCGGCCGCGGAGCGGCGCAGAGCCTCCGCCATTTTCAGCCTGTCGTCGGGCAGTACCGACGCATACTGCCCGTCGACCACGGCAAGCAGCCGCTCGGCGGACCAGCCGCGGTACCGCTCGGCCTTGGCAGAGAAGTACGAGAACCAGTGCCGGCCGTCGGGATCGGCGCAGAGCTGGAACGACGCCACCGGCAAGGCATCGGCGATTTCGTCGAGCATGCGCTTGGCATCGTGTGCGGCCTGTTCCGCGGCGAGCCGGTCCGTGATGTCGATCGTTGCGGAGACGGTGCCGGCCTGGGCGCCATCCGGCAGGCGCAGCGGCTGGGTGGCGAACAGCAGGTCGTGCCAGACGCCGGCGGCATCCCGCACGCGCAAGGTGGCGTCGACACGCTGGCCGGACGCCCGGGCTTGCTCGATCGGCGGCGTCACGGCCGCGATGATATTGCCCGCCACGCCGGCCTCTGCCATGGTCCGCTCCAGCATTTGCGCGCGGCCGGTTCCAAGAAATGTCTCCAGCGCCGCGTTGATCACGACAAAACGCCCACCCTCGTCGCGCGCGGCGATCGGGCAGGGCGCGGCGTCGACAATGGCGGCCAGCACATCGCGCTGGCCGCCTAATGATCGCAGGCGCCGGTACATATGGAGCAGGCAGGCACCCATCAGCACCAGGCAGGCTGCCAGCAGGCCGGTCAACGCAGTCGGCATCGGAAGCTCCATCGCGGAAGGAACACGCAGGACAATGATAGCGTTGTGCGGTGCTTTTCCCGACGCACCGGCGACCGGCAGGCACTCGCCTCGGCATGGGCGGCTCACAAATAAATAGGAAATTTCCGCATATAAACTCAGACGATTCAGAAACAGCAGCGAGTCAGGCATCCATAGAGTGTGTAGAGATCGCGCACCGCGGCGGCAACGCCATGCAGCGCGGTCCTCCATGCCCGTTGCCTGCACCCTCGATGCTGTCCGCCCTGCCCCCGCCAATCTTCTGGCTGGCCGTGTGCCTGCCACTGCTGCTCGCGTCCGCGCTGCTTGCTGCGCGCCTGCGCGTGCTGCGGCGCCGGCTTGCACGCAGCCAGGCGTGCGCGGCAAGGCTGCGGCAGCGGCTGGCGCTTCATACGGCAGTGCTGGACAGCATCCCGCAGCCCGTCTACGTGCGCGACGCCGATCAGCGGCTCATTACGTGCAACCGTCGCTACGAGGAACTGGTCGGGGCTTCGCTGGCCTCGCTGCGCGGCCAGCCTCCGGACGCCCCCGAACAGCTGGCAGGCGTGATCGAGGACATCGAGGCGCTGTCGGAAGACTATCGCGACGTCATTGCTTCGGGCCGCCCGCTCAACAAGGACCGCTGCCTGCACATCCACGGAGCAAAACGGCACGTGCTGAACTGGGTCGCGCCATTGCCCGGCCCCGGCGAGGCGGTGACCGCGCTGGCGGGCGGCTGGGTGGACCTGACCGAGCGCCACGACATGCTGGCGCAACTGGCCGAAGCCAAGGCCCGTGCCGAAGCGGCCAGCCGTGCCAAGTCCACCTTCCTCGCTTCGGTCAGCCATGAAATCCGGACGCCGATGAATGCCGTGGCCGGCATGCTCGAGCTGACCCTGGAACGGCCTGGTTTGTCCCCCGACGACCGCCGCATGCTTTCCATCGCGCATGATTCAGCGCTGGCACTGCTGGCGCTGATCGATGACATTCTCGATCTGTCGAAGATGGAAGCCGGCAAATTGCGCATCCATCCCGTCCCCACAAGCCTGCCGGGACTGGTGGACGAAGTGCTGCAGATGCTCGGGCCAGTGGCCGCGCAGAAGCCATTGCCGCTGGTGCCGGTGATCGATGCGGGCATCGCGCCCGCGCACAAGATCGACCCGCTTCGCTTCCGGCAGATTCTCGGCAATCTGGTTGCCAACGCTATCCGCTTTACCGACCAGGGCGAGGTACGCGTGCGCCTGCGGGGCGGCCCGGTGCACGCGGGCCGGCAGGAAATCGAACTGACAGTCTCCGATACCGGCATCGGCATTGCCCGGGCCGACCAGGCCCGCCTGTTCCAGGCGTTCGAGCAGGCGCACGACCGCTCGCGTCGCCAATCCGGCGGTACCGGACTGGGCCTGGCGATCTGCCGCCGCCTGGTCGCGGCCATGGGAGGCCGCATCCGCCTGGACAGTGAGCCCGGCTCCGGCACGCGCGTGCAGGTCAACTTGCGGCTACCCACGGCCTGCGCGCCAGCGGCACGTGCACCTTCCGCGCCGCCTGACTGCGCTGCGGCCACCGCTTCCCTGCATGTCCTGGTTGTCGACGACCATGTCCCCAACCGCCTGCTGCTGAAGTGGCAGCTCGAACACCTGGGCCATCGTGTCGACACGGCCGCCGACGGT
Organism: Cupriavidus sp. 22TCCZM01-5; assembly: GCF_057798915.1. Lineage (NCBI taxonomy): Bacteria > Pseudomonadati > Pseudomonadota > Betaproteobacteria > Burkholderiales > Burkholderiaceae > Cupriavidus > Cupriavidus sp. 22TCCZM01-5. The sequence goes on along the minus strand of NZ_JBYOJR010000015.1, from coordinate 59,300 downwards.
TGCGAAGCGTTGGCACGGCTGGTCACGCCCGAGCCCGGGCAGGCCGATCCGTTCGACCTGGTGGTCTGCGACTGCGCCATGCCTGTCATGGATGGACTCGCGTTTGCACGGGCGCTGCGCGAGCGCAACGACACACTCGCACGCGTGCCGTTGATCGGCTGCACCGCCAGTGCCGTGCCCGAGGATCACCACGCCGCGCTACAGGCCGGCATGGATGGTGTACTGGTGAAACCCGTCGGACTGCAGGCGTTGGGCGAGGCTGTACGCACTTATGCGTGCGCAGGCCGCCGCCCTGACGCTTCCACGACTGTGCCGCTGCCCTGGCCTGCCAGCCAGGCGGACCCGCTGCCCCCGGCACCCGGGTCCGACGGATGGTGCGAGGTCTGCCACGCCATGAATGTGCAGTGCGACCGGTTCCGGCAGTAGGTCCCGTGGCCGGCAACTCTCCTGCGGCAAAGCGCTCCCAGGAAGTGGATGTGCCAACAGTGGTATCATTGGTCCTCATTGCCATTCATCGACAGGTGTCGACCTGAATGTGCTGGCCGCCAGACCTCATGGGTCGAACAATATCGGCGGCCTGTCGGGCGTACACCCGAATTCTTCAGGGCAACCCGCCCAGAACCCTACCCGACCGGCGGCACGTCCGCTCCGCAATGCTCGCGCATGTACCAGGTGCGCCGGCTTGCGCAAGCACGGTCCTCCAGCGCCAGTTCTGCCGCCCGTGCCATTGCGCGGGACGCGACACTGACGCTTCATCAACGGCACCCGGTTCGCCAGGCAGGCATGCGCGGCACAAGGCCGTGCAAGATGCTGCCCCAGGATCGAACGCGCCCAAGCAGGAGACAATATGAACCCAAGCATCACGCCCTTCACCGTTTCGGTGTATCCAATCCAACAGCAACCGGGTGTCTGGTTTGCGAACTACATGATCGCCGAATACCGGAATGGCGCCGAGCGCATCGTGGCCAACGTCTCGATGCGGCATTGCACGCACCGCTCTGAAGCCGAAGCCCGAAAGGCCGCCCGCCGCGCCGGGGAAAGCGCCGCCGCGCGAATGCGCGCGCAGCGCTCGCCGCACCGGCAAGCACAGGCAACTTGAATCACCGACTGACACACGGGCGCAGCGTGGCCTCATGCCGGCACGCTGCACCCACCTTCACCAAACCCGTCCACTGGAGAGCAGATAGATCATGGCGAATAGCGAAGAATGGGAAGAATTGCACCTGACTCCCGCAGGCTGGATTGCCGGCAGTTACCGGCACACGCCCTGGGCGCCGGTTGAGGTCGCGCCGCCCGATGCTGGCGTCTTGACGGTGCGCCGCCACGTGACCGCAACCTACTGCGGTCCGTCGCGCGCCATCGAGGACCGCACGCCGCAAACGCAGGATATGGCACTGATCGAGTCGTTGCTGACGCGCTACGGCGGTCCTGAATTCAGCATCTGAAGGGCAGCCCCAGCGCTGAAAAGCGCAACGCATGGCTGCATGGGAAGGCCCTATCGTGCGCGGCCCGGTGCACCGCCACCTACCGGCCTGAGTTCGCCTTCCCATGGCACGGCTTGCAGATCCAGCACGGACTCACCCTCTCGCGTCTTCTCGTAGAGATGGTCCCGGATCGCCTGCCCGATTGCCAGGCGGCATAGTGTCTCGCAATTCTGTGGGATCGCGTCCGGAGACGAATCCGCCGCGACCATCACCCCGAACGAACGCCTGCCATCTCCGACAAAGCTGGCGAACCTGACGCCGGTCGGATGTCCCGCTGACGCAAAACACGCGGCAACATGGTAGGCAATCCCTTTGCCTGCGCCTGGCAGCGTGCACAGGAAGCTCGACGATACCGCGACATTGTTCATGGTTGTACCGGCGCTCCAGGCGGCTTCGCGCCGCTGTTGCCCTGTGACCTCTTGGGCGCGATTGACAACACCCGTCGACTACGCTCAGAGCGAGACGACGGATTGACCGGGAATGGCACCGTTGATGATGTCTTCGGCATAGCGAAGCACTGCGCGCCGTGCCGCGCCAACGTTGTCCCAGGGTGTTGCATCAAGACGGAAGGTGCGCGCCGTCTCGCCTTCGGGCTGTCCGCCCTCGCGACAGATCACAACTGCAGCGTTGAAGGATCGATCTGGCCTGGGCTCCAGCCAGGCGCGTTCCGCGGTATGCCTGTAGACCAGAGGGTAAAGGTCATACCCCTTGTAAGTGGCAGTCGGGTAAGCATCCATGACACGCTCCGGGGCGTTTGCGGTGTATCGCCCACTCTACTCCTCTTGTGAGGCCGGGAGTGCCTTTATTTACCGGGGATAGCAACCGTACGACAGTACTTGCGAAAAGCCTTTGCAATACGAAGCCATCTGTGGCCATCCTCACGCGATCCCGCGAGGCCGGATGTGCAAGCGAAGCCGGTGATGCGTGCTACAGTGAGCCTCCCCCAATGCAAGAGGGGCAGTATGTCGCTCTGTGCAAACTGTCTCGCACTGATCCCTGACACACCCGGCATCGCTGGCCACCGCGCACTGCGCATCGTGGATACCCAGCGACGCAGGATGCCGCGGGCGGCCACGGTCACCCTGAGCACATTCCGCTGCGCGGACTGCGGTGCCATCTGGCGGTACCGCGAGGCGAAGGACGACGGCCCGCAAGGCTGGGCGCTTCTCACGACAGAAGCTGCTGGCGAGGGCCCCTGACTGCCCGGCGCCAGAGTCGCCAGCCTCAATCCGAGAACAGGCCGACGAACTCCTTGCGCAACCACTGGTTCGCGGGATCGCGATGATATCGGGCGTGCCAGAACAGGTTGATCTGGATTTCGGGCAGGTCGATCGGATGCGGGATGTGCCGCAATCCAAAGTATGCGGCGCTGCGCCGGGCAAAGGTCTCGGTGACCGTCGCGACGAGGTCCGTGCTCGCGACAATGTCAGCCAGCGCGGCAAAGTGCGGCACGCGCAAGCGGATCTTCCGCTGCACGCCGCGCTGAGCCAGGATTTCGTCGACGCGCGCATGCCCGGTGCCTGCCGCGGTCACCACCACGTGCTCCGCTTGCTCGAAGTCGCTGCGGCTGACGGTGCCCTGGTCCAGCGCATGGCCTGGCCGGAACATGCATACGTAGCGCTGGCGGAACAGCCGCCGCTGGAAGAACTCCGAACCCAGTTCCGGCAGCGGCCCCACTGCCAGATCGATCTTGCCGAGGCTCATTTCCGATGCAAGGTCGACGGCCGTGTTGCGCACCGTTGCCACCGAGACACCCGGCGCACGCTCCCGCAGCGCTCCCATCAGCCGCGGAATGAAGTGCACCTCGCCGATATCGGTCATCGCAATCCGGAAGGACCGGTCACTGCGCAACGGGTCGAACGAGACCTTCTGGCTCAGCGCAACCTGCAAGGACTCGAGTGCGTAAGCAACCGGCTCCGCCAAGTCCTGCGCGAGCGGCGTCGGCAGCATGCCCTTGCTGCTCCGCACAAACAACTCGTCGTCGAACATGCGCCGCAGCCGCGCCAAGGCGTTGCTGACGGCGGGCTGGCTCAGGTTCAGTGTCCTGGCCGCGCCCGAGACCGTCCGCTCGCGCAACAGGTGCTCGAATACGACCAGCAGGTTCAGGTCCACATCCTTCAGTTCCACGGCGCACCTTTATTGATTTGGTGAATATTCGATATTGCCGTGATTCTATTGGTTAATTTTGCCCGCTGCACCATGATTCCCCCAAGCCAGAACACAAGCACTTGCCGGAGACATCATGGAAGTCCTCATCCAGCCACTGGGCAAACGCCTCGACGTCGCCGGCGGCGAGAACCTGCTGGCCGCGCTGCAGAAGCACGGCATCCCCATTTCGCACAGCTGCATGGCCGGTCGCTGCGGGACCTGCCGCTGCCGGGTGATCGACGGGGACATCCATGAAGCCGGCGGCTACGAATTCCACAATGCCGACCACGCGTCGCAGCGCCATGTGCTGGCCTGCCAGTCGGTAGTAGCCGGCAACTGCACCATCGAGATTCCCGAGCCGGACGAGGTGGTCGTGCATCCCGCGCGCATCGTCAAGGCGACCGTCACCGCGCTGACCGACCTCACCCACGATATCCGGATGATCCGGCTGGCACCGTCCAGGCCGTTGTCGTTCTCGCCAGGCCAGTACGCGATGCTGCAGTTCACGCCGGACCATGTCCGCCCGTACTCGATGGCGCGCCTGGCCAGTGACGGCGAGCTGGAATTCCATGTGCGGATGGTGCCCGACGGCCGCGTCACCCGTTACATCCGCGACGTCCTGAAGGTAGGCGACACCGTCCGCGTCAGCGGTCCGCTGGGCACGTCGTACCTGCGCACGCGCAACGACGATCCGATCCTCTGCATTGCCGGCGGCACCGGACTTGCCCCGGTACTGTCGATCGTGCGCGGCGCCATCGCGGCGGCGCTGCAGAATCCGATCCATCTCTACTTCGGCGTGCGCGCGCCGCGCGATGCCTATGGGCTCGACTGGCTGAGCGAACTATCGCAGCGGCACCCGCAACTCCGAGTCGAGGTCGTGTCGACGTTGCCGGGCGACGACGCCGGCTTGCGCACCGGCCTGGTCACCGAGGCTGTCGCGGCGGACTTCTCCGACCTGCAAGGCTGGCGCGCCTACCTGTGCGGCGCACCGCCGATGGTCGATGCCGCCACGCTGCTCCTGCGCAGCAAGGGCGTGCAGCCCGCACACATCTACGCAGACGCCTTCTATGCAACGGGCACCTGACCACCGCGCAACACCCAGACATCCAGACATCACAACGACGGAGACGACATCCATGGCGAGCGACCCCGCACAAGACCGGCCGGTATGGGCCGACGACGGCATCAGCCGCATCCCGTTCCGCGTCTACACGGACCAGCAGCTTTACCAGCGCGAGCTGGAACGCGTGTTCTATCAGGGCCACTGGAACTACGTGGGCCTGGAGGCGGAAATTCCGCATCCGGGCGATTTCAAGCGGACCACCATCGGCGAGCGCTCGGTCATCCTCGTTCGCGACCAGGAAGGCGGGATCAACGTGGTCGAGAACGTCTGCGCCCATCGCGGCATGAAGTTCTGCCGCGAACGCAGCGGCAACCGCAAGGACTTCCATTGTCCTTACCACCAGTGGAACTACGACCTGAAGGGCAACCTGCAAGGCGTGCCGTTCCGGCGCGGCGTGAAGCAGGACGGCAAGGTCAACGGCGGCATGCCGGCCGACTTCAAGCCGCAGGACCATGGACTCACGCAACTGAAGGTCGCCTCGCGCGGCGGCGTGGTGTTCGCGTCGTTCGACCATGGCGTGGAGCCGCTTGAGGATTACCTCGGGCCGGAAATCCTCGGCTATTTCGACCGCCTGTTCAACGGCCGCAAGCTGAAGGTGCTCGGCTACAACAAGCAGCGCATCCCGGGCAACTGGAAGCTGATGCAGGAGAACATCAAGGATCCGTACCATCCCGGGCTGCTGCACACGTGGTTCGTCACGTTCGGCCTCTGGCGCGCGGACAACAAGGCGCGCCTGGTCATGGACCCGCAGTTCCGTCATGCGGCCATGGTCTCCACGCGCGGCCAGGGCGGCAAAGGCGAGGTCACATCGGGCGTGGCCAGCTTCAAGGACCAGATGACGCTGCAGGACGACCGCCTCCTCGACATCGTCCACGAGCCCTGGTGGGGCGACCCGACCGCAGTGATGATGACGGTCTTCCCGAGCGTGATCTTCCAGCAACAGGTGAACTCGGTGTCGACGCGCCACATCCAGCCCAACGGCCCGGATTCCTTCGACTTTGTCTGGACGCATTTCGGCTTCGAAGACGACACCGAGGAAATGACGCGCCGCCGCCTGCGCCAGGCCAACCTCTTCGGCCCCGCCGGCTTTGTCTCCGCCGACGATGGCGAGGTCATCGAATGCTCGCAGGAAGGCTTTGCGCAGAAGCCGTGGCACCGCGTCGTCGCGGAGCTTGGCGGCAAGACCGTGGAGAACACCGAACACATGGTCACCGAGACCCTGATCCGGGGCATGTACGCCTACTGGCGCAAAGTCATGGAGATCTGACGACATGGAATTCGCAACGTATCACGCGCTGCTGTCGCTTTATGCCGACTACGCCAGCGCCGTCGACCAGGGCGAGTGGGACCGCTGGCCCGACTTCTTCACCGACGACTGCCTCTACCGCATCCAGCCGCGCGAGAACTTCGAACGCGGCCTGCCGCTGGCCACCATGTCGCTCGAGAGCAAGGGCATGCTCAGGGACCGCGTCTTCGGCATCCACGAAACGCTGTTTCACGATCCCTACTACCAGCGCCACATCATCAGCGCGCCGCTGGTGCGTGAAAGCACCGGCGAGCACATCGTCACGGAAGCAAACTACGCGGTACTGCGCACCAAGCCCGACCAGGTGAGCGAGGTCTTCAACACCGGCCGCTATCTCGACCGCATCGTACCCACTCCGCAAGGCCTGCGCTTCGCCTCGCGCCTTTGCATCTTCGACAGCGAGATGATCCCCAACTCGCTGATCTATCCCATCTAGCCACGACAACCGGAGACAACACCATGACCGAAACTTGGATGGAGGCCGCCGCGCTCGCCAGCGTACCGCAGGACGATGTGATTGCCGTGGAGGTACAAGGCCGCGAGATCGCCCTGTATGGCGTCGATGGCGAGGTGTTCGCCACCGACAATCTCTGCACGCACGGCCATGCCCGGCTCTGCGACGGCTTCCTCGACGGCCACGAGATCGAATGTCCGCTGCACCAGGGCAAGTTCGATGTGCGGACCGGTGCGGCAATGTGCGCACCGTTGACGGAGGCGGTACGCGCCTATCCGGTGAGGATCGAGGGCGGCAAGGTGTTTCTCGACCTGGGCTGAAGGCGCACCGACGGGTGCGTTCCGCCTGCGGCGGTGGCGCTACAATGCCTGCAACACCCCGAGGAATCACCCGTCATGCTGCCAGACAGCGAATCCCTTCTCCTGCTTGTCACCCGCCAGATGCAGTTCGGCAAACACAAGGGAACGCTGATTGCCGACCTGCCCGGCAACTACCTGAACTGGTTCGCGCGGGAGGGATTTCCTCCCGGCGAAATCGGGCGGCTGCTGGCGTTGATGCACGAGCTGGACCACAACGGACTGACGGACCTGCTCAAGCCGCTGCGCGGCAGGGTCTGAACCTCGGGCTGGGTGCCCGGCCATAGTGTAATCTACAACCAATCCATCTCCCTTTTTGCGGTGCCCGCGCGACCCAAGATCCGCTGCAGTCGCCGCACCGCCCCGTCACGGCGCTCGCCCCTCCCGATGATGCCGCCGGCATTCCTACCAATCCCGGAGACGCCCCATGACCTCCACCACCTCCTCCCGCAGACGAGCATTTCGCCAGCAGGTCGCGTCGAAGCAGGGCCTGCTCATGCCCGGCGCATTCAACGCCATGAGCGCAAGGGTGATCGAAGACCTCGGCTTCAAGGCGCTCTACCTGACCGGCGCCGGTGTCACCAACATGTCATTCGGCCTGCCCGATCTCGGCTTCATTGGCCTGAGCGACATCGCCGAGCACACCGCGCGGGTGCGCGATGCCGTCGACCTGCCGCTGCTCGTGGATGCCGACACCGGCTTTGGCAACGCGCTGAACGTCCGGCATGCCGTGCGCACGCTCGAACGTGCCGGGGCGGACGCGATCCAGCTCGAAGACCAGGTGATGCCGAAGAAATGCGGGCATTTCGCCGGCAAGGACGTCGTCAGCACGGACGAGATGGCGGCAAAGATCCGGGCCGCGGCCGAGGCGCGCGACGATCCGGATTTCCAGATCGTTGCACGCACCGATGCCGCCGCCGTGCATGGCATCGAGGATGCGATCGAACGTGGCCACCGTTTTGCCGAAGCCGGCGCCGATATCCTCTTTCTCGAGGCGATCGAGGATCTCTCCGACATCGCCCGCCTGCCCGGCCTGTTCAAGGTGCCGCTGCTGATCAATATCGTCATTGGCGGCAAGACGCCGGTGCAAGGCCGCGATGCCCTGCAGCGGTTTGGCTACGGCCTGGTGCTCTATGCCAACGCCGCGCTGCAGGGCGCCGTGCGCGGCATGCAGCAGGCACTCGGCAGCCTGCAGTCGAACGGCCGGATGGACGAGGACCCTGCCATGGTCGCGCCCTTCGGCGAACGCCAGCGCCTGGTCCGCAAACCGATGTACGACGAACTTGAAGCGCGGTACAAGACCGAGGACTGAGCGCTGGGCCGACCTATAGCACCCGCCCGAACCACCATAACGACAGCAGCCCGGCACAGGCTGCCAGCAGCGCGCCCAGCGCCGCGAAGAACGCCGTCACTTCGACCTGGTCGCGCTTGTCGAAGGCAAGCCTTGCATTGAGCGCGCGGTATACCTTCTTCAGCGAGGCGGCATCCTCGAGGCGGAAGTACTCGGCCCCGGTTGCATCGGCGACTTGCTTCAACGCCTTTTCGTCGAGCCTGACACGCGCCGACCAGCCGTCCGCCGACAGCACCACGCCTTCGGTGGTGCCGACGCCGACGGTATAGACGCGCACACCGTACCTGGCGGCGAGTTGCGCGACCTGCTCCGTGCCAGGGCCCGCGTTGTTTTCGCCATCGGAGAACAGGACGATTGCGCCCGACGCATAGGAACCAGGCGTCGCGGGGCCATCGTCGCCGGGTGCCCCGGGCTTTTTCGGCGGCGCGACGTCGATGCCGTTCATCAGGCGTTCAGCGTCGCCGGCAGCCTCCGGCAACAGCGTTGTCAGCGCAACGAGCAGGCCATTGCCCAAGGCTGTGCCGCCTTGCGGCTTCAGCCCTTCAATGGCCGCGGCCACGTCGTCCTTGCTGCGACTGGGCGCCTGTGCCAGCGCGGCGGTGCCCGCCATCGCCACCACCCCCACGCTGACGCCCGCTGGCTGGGCGTCGAGCAGGACCTTTGCTGCCTGCTGGGCAGCGCGGATGCGGCTCGGGCGCACGTCCTGAGCACGCATGCTGCCCGACAGGTCGATGACGAGGATCACGGTCTTGATACGCGAAGGCAGCATCAAGACCGCCTGCGGACGGGCCATGGCAAAGATCAGCGTGCTCAAGGCCAGCAGTGTCAGCACGGCAGGCACGTGACGGCGCCAGCCTGTCCCGCCCTTGATGGCCGCGCCGACGGATCTCAGCGCGGGACGGTTCACCGCCGCACGCCGCCGGCGCAGGTCGAGCCAGAGGTAGCTTGCGGCCAGTACCAGGACCAGGGCGAGCAGCCAGAGCATGCCGGGCCACAGAAAGCTGAATAGCGGCAGCCGGTTCACGGTCTCGGTCATATCGTCCCCATGGCCGCCATTCTGTCCGCTCCCCTGGCTGCCCCTTGCCGGAATCGGCGCTCGCGCGTGAACTGCAGCAGTGCCAGGTCGATCGGCGCGTAGGTCGAAAGCGTCAGGCATTCCACGCCCGCGCACGCGAACGCGCGGCGCAGTTCGGTCTCGCGCGCCTCGGCAGCGGCGGCGAAGCGCTTGCGGAATGCAGGATCATGCGTGTCGACGAACATCTGCTCTGCGCTTTCGGCATCCTGCAGCACCACCAGCCCCAGGTCGGGCAAGGCCATCTCCAGCGGATCGACCAGCCGCACGGCGACGACTTCATGGCGCCGGGCCAGCATGGCAAGCGGCACTTGCCAGCCCGGGGTGCTGATGAAATCGGAAACGACGAACATCACCGAGCGCCGCTTCGCGACGGCGCGCGCGCGCTCGAGCAGGTCGCGCAGGCGGGTCTCGCCCGGGCATGCGGCCGGGGTCGCGTGCATGCGGTTCAGCAGGTGCAGCAGCTGGCGCCTGCCGGAGCGCGGCGGGATCATCGATGCCTCCGCCCCGCCTGCCCCGCCATAGAGCACGGCGCCGACGCGGTTGCCATAGCGCGTCAGCAACAGCGCCATGACGGTGGTGAAGTCGCTCAGCAGGTCGCGCTTGCGCACCGCGCCCGAGCCGAATTCCACCGACCCGCTCAGGTCGAGCACGAACCACGCCGAGAGGTCGCGGTCTTCCTGGAACTCGCGCACATGCGGCGTCTGCAGCCGGGCCGTCACGTTCCAGTCGATATGCCGCACATCGTCGCCGGGACGGTACTCGCGCAAGTCGGCAAGATCCAGCCCGAAGCCGCGGAACAGCGTGCGGTAGTCGCCTTGCAGAAGACCGTCGAGGCGCCGCACCACGGTCCACTCCAGGCGCCGCAACAGCGTCTCGGCCTGCCTGGCGCCGACACTTGCCAGCGCCGCGCCGGCACGCGCGGCCTCGGGGGCGACCGCCCCCGCGCCGTGCCGGCGCTTACCGAGCCACCGCCCGAACATGGGATTCGAGCGGGCGCTCCGGAACCGGCAACGCCTGCAGGATGCGCGTGATGAGCTGGTCCGCCGTCGCGCCGTCCGACATGGCCTCGTACGACAGCGACAGGCGGTGGCGCAACACGTCGGGCACCAGGTCGACCAGGTCTTCCGGCACGGCATAGTTCCGGCCGCGCAGGAACGCCAGCGCGCGCGCGCCTTCGACCAGGCCGATGGTCGCGCGGGGACTCGCACCGAACGCAATGTAGCGCCCCAGCTCCTCCAGGCCGCAGCTCGCCGGCTTGCGGGTGGCGGCCACCACGCGCACGGCATACTGGACCAGCGACGGGTCCACATAGACGTTGCGGCATTCCTCCTGCAGGCCCGCCAGATGCTCGGGCGTGGCAATCGCACTCACGCTGATCCTGGGTCCGGTGACGCGGTTGACGATGACGACCTCCTCCTCCTCGCTCGGATAGCCGACCAGCACCTTCATCATGAACCGGTCGACCTGCGCCTCGGGCAAGGGATAGGTGCCTTCGGTCTCGATCGGATTCTGCGTCGCCATGACCAGGAACGGCGTGGGCACGCGATGGGTCTCGCCGGCAATGGTGACCTGCTTCTCCTGCATGACTTCCAGCAGCGCGCTCTGCACCTTGGCCGGCGCCCGGTTGATCTCGTCGGCCAGCAGCAGGTTGGCGAAGACCGGCCCGCGCACGGTCGAGAACTCGCCGGTGCCCTGGTTGTACATGCGCGTGCCGACCAGGTCCGCGGGCAGCAGGTCCGGCGTGAACTGGATGCGCTTGAAGGACCCGCTCATGGTCATGGCCAGCGTGTTGACGGTCAGCGTCTTGGCCAGGCCAGGCACGCCTTCGACCAGCAAGTGGCCGCCCGCGAGAATGGCCACCAGCACGCGTTCGAGAAAGTGGTCCTGCCCGACCACGATCCGCTTCACCTCGTACAGCAGGCGCTCCATCAGGTCGGCGCTGTCCATCGCGCCATGGGCTTGATCGTTCATAGGCCTCCGCGTCTAGAAAGGAGAAGTTCCAAGGGAAGCGCCGGCGCTTTCGATGGTGACGGCAAAGCCGATCCCGAGGAAGGTGCCGCTCTGGTTGGGGTTGAGGATGGCGGTGACGATCCCGACCACTTCGCCGTCCATGTTCACCAGCGGGCCGCCCGAATTGCCGGGATTGGCCGCTGCGTCGAACTGGATCAGGTTGTCCAGGCTCTGCTTGTTGTCGGGCGACACGAACTGCCGGTCGAGCCCCGACACCACGCCGGCGGACACCGACGGCCCGATGCCGAACGGAAAGCCGACTGCGACGACTTCGGACCCCGGCGCAAGGTTGCGGCTGGAGCCCAGGGTCGCTGCCGGCAGGTCGTCGGGGATGGATTTCGGCCTGACGAGGGCAAGGTCCTTTTCCGGTATCGCCTGCATCACCGTCGCCTCGGAAGTCAGGCCATCGTGAAACCGGACCTCCACGCGCTTGGCATCGGCAACCACGTGGTAGCTGGTCAGCACCAGCCCGCTTTCGGTCACGACCACGCCCGAGCCAATGTGACGCGCTTCACGCCCGCCTTTGGCCGGATCCTTGCCGGCAGGCGGATCTGCCTTGGCCTGCTCGTCGGGCGGCGAGCGCCGTGATGGCGGCAAGGCTCTTGGGCGTGTGGCCGGCGGATCACGCCTGGCGCGCGGCGCGGGCGCAGCTTCGGGCACTGGCTCCGCCGGCGAGAAGCTGCGCACTTCCACCACGGATTCGCGGATGGCCTCGGCCGCCCGCGCGGTGCGCGACGGCAGGCTCTTGGTCTGCAGCGTGTGCAGCACGGCCGCGTCGATATCCGCCTGCGTCAGTACCCGTGGCGATGGGCGCGACAGCCACGCAAAGGCCAGCGCCGACGCCACCACCACCGTGACCGCCGCCGAGACCCATCCGTAGATCGTCACACGCTTCATCGCACGCTCCCGAGGTCCCGTGCCGCCTTAAAAAATACAGTACCATCCCCTTAACCATGCGCCAAGGAGCAGGGCATGCAGTTTCTCTGGCCGCAAATGCTCTGGCTGCTGCTCGCGCTTCCGTTGCTGGCAGTCGCTTACCTGTACCTGATCGCGCGACGCAAGAAGGCCGCCCTGCTTTACGCCAGCCTTGCGCTGCCGCGCGCCGCGCTCGGCCCCGGCCAACGGCTCCGGCGTCACATTCCCCCGCTGCTCTTCCTGTTTGCCCTGGGCGCCGCCCTGCTGGCCTGCGCGCGGCCCACGGCTACCATCACGCTGCCGTCCGACACGATCACCCTCGTGCTGGCCATGGATGTCTCGCGCAGCATGGAAGCCACCGATGTGGCGCCCACGCGCATCAGCGCCGCACAGCAGGCGGCGCGCGACCTGATCGTCGGCTTGCCGGGTAGCGTTCGCCTTGGCATCGTCTCGTTCGCCGCCACGGCTACCGTGGTGCTGCGCCCCACCAGCAACCGGCAGGACATGATCGACGCGATCGACCGGTTCCAGCTCCAGCGTGGGACGGCGACGGGCAGCGGACTGATCCAGGCACTGGCCGTGCTGTTTCCGGACGATGGCATTGACCTCGAAGCGATTCTCTTCAGCGACGACCCGCCCTTCTCCTCGGCGCGCGGGGCCAGGCCGCTCGACGAAGCGGCCGCGGCCGACGCCGCGCGCAAGCGTGCGCAGGAGCGGCCACCGGCGCAGCCGGGCTCCTACCGGCACGGCGCGGTCATCCTGCTCAGTGATGGCCGCCGCACCACGGGCCCGGACCCGCTCGACGCGGCGCGCATGGCGGCACAGCGTGGCGTGCGCGTCTATACCGTCGGCTTCGGAACGCTGGGCGGCAACGCGCCCGAGACCAGCCTCTCCTACTACATGCAGCTCGATGAGCCCACCTTGCGCACGGTGGCCACGCTGACCGGGGCCGAGTACTTCCAGGCAGGCTCGGCGGCGGACCTGAGCCAGGTGTACCGCGAACTCAGCGCGCGCTTCGCGATGGAGCGCCGCGAGACCGAGGTCGGTGCGCTGCTGGCCGCGGTGGCAGTCTTGCTGCTGGTGTCGGCTTGCGCACTTTCGATGCTGTGGTTCCGGCGCTGACGTTGCCTGGCAGGCAAGGTCCTGACATACCGGAATCCAGGTGTCAACGCGTGCCTGCAGCCTTGTGCACCGTGTCCCGACGCCATGTTGTTGAGGTATGCTTCCGCCTCCAGAACGATCTTCTCCAGAGGGGCAAATGCGGCGCGTCGTGTTCAATCAGAAGGGTGGCGTGGGCAAGTCGACCATCGTGTGCAATCTCGCCGCGATCAGCGCCAGCAAAGGCTTGCGCACGCTCGTCGTGGACCTGGACGCGCAGGGCAACTCCACCCAGTACCTGATGGGCGCACAGGCCGCCGAGGCCAGCCCCACCGCCGCCCACTTCTTCGAGTCGTCGCTGACCTACAGCTTCAAGCCGGTCGACCTGGGCAGCTTCATCCATGCCACGCCATTCGAGAACCTCGATGTGATGCCGGCGCATCCCGACCTCGATGCGCTGCATGGCAAGCTGGAATCCCGCTACAAGATCTACAAGCTGCGCGATGCCCTGATCGAACTGGAGTCGGTCTACGACGCGATCTACATCGACACGCCGCCCGCGCTCAACTTCTACACGCGCTCCGCGCTGATCGCGGTGGAGCGCTGCCTGATCCCGTTCGATTGCGATGACTTCTCGCGCCGGGCCCTGTACACGCTGCTCGACAACGTGAAGGAGATTCAGCAGGACCACAACGAGGCGCTGCACGTGGAAGGCATCGTCATCAACCAGTTCCAGCCGCGTGCGAGCCTGCCCGTGAAGCTGGTCGAAGAACTGGTCAGCGAAGGGCTGCCGGTGCTGGGCTCACGGCTGTCGTCGTCGGTGAAGATCCGCGAATCGCACCAGCACGCTACGCCCATGATCCACCTCGATCCGCGCCACAAGCTGTCGCAGGAGTACCTGGCGCTGCACAGCGAGCTGGCAGGCTGAGGCATCGTCGGGGATCGTCGGAGCCGGATCACGTAGAATTCCGGCCTGCCGCCCTGCCCCGCTTTCGGGGCGGTGCACGACGACCACCGAGCCATGCCGAAATCCAAAGCCACCGCCATTGACCGGTCCACCAGCGAGCAGGCACTCCAGCTGCTCGACGCCGCCACCGGGCAGGTGCTTGCCAATGGCCTCGGGGACCTGTCGCTGCGCAGCATGGCCGATGCGCTCGGCACCAGCCACCGGATGCTGATCTACTACTTCGGGTCCGCCGATGGCTTCTGGCAGGCGCTGCTGCACCGTATCCGGCACGCGGAGCAGGACGCGCGCCAGCGCGTGATCGTCGACGGCATGGAGCCCCAGGCCGCGATGGAAGCCGCTTGGGACCGCTACTCCGCGCCCGGCTACCTGCCGATCATGCAGTTGCTGTTCGAGATCTATGGCAAGGCCATCCGGGATCGCGAGCGCTTCAGCGGCTTCCTCGAGGACGTTGTCGGCAGCTGGACCACGATGCTCGCCGAGCGCTTTCGCCAAAGCATGGACCTTGACGAGGACGAAGCGCGCCTGCGTGCGCGCGTCGAAGTTGCCACGATGCGTGGCCTGTTGCTGGACCTCGTCACCACCGGCGACCGCGAGGGCACCACGGCCGCACTGAAGTATTTCGCCAGCCGCATGGCAATGTCCCCCACCTCCGGCAAATCCTCCACGTAGCTCCCGCTTCGCTGACGAGATCGGCGTAAACCCCGATTTCGCCCTTCGATGTACCACATGGTACATTGCTTCCACGCTCCGGCGGTCGGGGCGTCTCTCGCAATGAATCAAGGTGGAATATGGACCGGCGACAACTACTGGCCTGGGCGGCCGGTACCGCGGCAGCGATCACGCTGCCGGGTATCGGGCTGGCGCAGGCTTTTCCCTCGAAACCCGTGCGGCTCGTGGTGCCGCAGGCCGGAGGCAGCGGCAACGACGTATTGGCCCGCGCGCTCGCGGAAAAGCTGGGGCAGGCCTGGAAGCAGCCTGTCGTCGTGGAGAACAAACCCGGCGCCAACGGCACGCTGGCGATCGGCTACGTGCTGGGCCAGCCGGCCGATGGCCACACGCTGTTCTTTGCCGGCGTCTCCAACCTCGCGTTCAATCCCTTCCTTTACCCGAAGCTGCCTTACAGCCCGACCCGCGACCTGACCGGCGTGGCGATGCTGGCCAATTCGCCGTTCGTATTCGTCGCGGCGCCATCGCTCAAGGTCGGCTCGTTCCAGGATTTCGTGCGCATGGCGAAGGCGCATCCGGGCGAGATCAGTTTCGCATCGGGTGGCATCGGCAATTCCACGCACCTGGCCATGGAACTGGTCGCGGAACGCACCGGCATCCGCATGCAGCACGTGCCGTTCAACGGCACCGGCGGTTCCACCAGCCTGATGAGCGGACAGACGCCCGTGATGATGAACGTGATCGCCGGAGTGCAGCCCTTCTTTGCCGGCAGGAAACTCGTCCCGCTGGCGGTTACCGGTGACAAGCGCCTGCCGGCCCTGCCAGCCGTGCCCACCTTCAGGGAACTTGGCTACGACGTTCAGGTGCCGGGCTGGTACGCCATCGTCGCGCGGGCGGGCACGCCGGCTAGCGTGATCCAGCAGGTCAATGCCGACATCAACCACGTGCTGGACGACCCCGGATTCAGGGAGAAGCTCGGCTTCCAGTTCCTTGAGCCGATCAAGGGGCCGCCGTCGGAAGTCGAGCGCTACATCCAGCGCGATGCCGACACCTGGGGCCCGATCATCCGGCGCCTGAACATTTCTCTCTAGGACATCGATATGGCATACCTGAGCAAGGCAGTACACGACTATCGCCTGGCGGCGATGCATCGGCTGATGGACCGCCTGCGCGTCGACGCGCTGGTCTTCGGCACGCCCGACTTCTTCCAGTACGCGACCAATTTCCAGCTCGACGTCTGGCCGTGGGAACGCCCCGTGTTCGTGGTCGTTCCGCGCAACGGCGAAACGTTCGCGGTGATGAACGAACTGTCGACCAACCACCTGCGCTTCGCCGCCAGCAAGGGCACGGTATGGCTCACGGACGTGACCTTTTATGCCGAGCATCCGCGTATTTCGAACCGGCTGCCGTTGCCCGCGCAATTGCCTGAAGTCGTCGCGGCGCTGCTGGGCGCAAAGGGGCTCGGCATGTCGCGGATCGCCGTCGACGTCCAGCATCCGATCCTTGCCGGCGCGCAGCGCTACCTGCCGGAACTGACCTTGCGTCCGTCGCTCGCGGAAATGCGCAGCCTGCGCTGGGTCAAGCACGCCGAGGAGCACCAGGTCATGCGCGACCTGGCCGCGCTGACCGACTGGGTACAGGACCGCTACCGCGAGAACATCCGTGCGGGCCGGCTGGTGCAGGAACTCGACCACGCCATGGCCGCGCTGATGGTGGAAGAAGCGGCGCGCCGCTTCCCGGGTGAGGACTTCGACATCCTTAAATGCTGGACGCTCACCGGGCCCGCCTCGGCCTCGCCGCATGGCGACGGCGCCGCATGCGGGGCACGGATTGCGCGCGGCGACACCATCGTCAACCTCGTGCTGCCGCGACTGAACGGCCTCCATGTCGAGAACGAACGCACCTGGTTCTGTGGCCAGCCCGACGCCGAACAGTCGCGGCTTTACCAGGTCGCCGCGCAGGCGACCGACGCCGCGGTGGCCGCCGCCGTGGTCGGCAACCGCGTCTGCGATATGGATGCCGCGGCCCAGGCGGTGATCGAAGCAGCCGGCTGCGGACAGTACGTCTTCCACCGTACCGGCCATGCGGTCGGCCTGCTGCTGCACGAGTATCCCGAAGACATGGCGTTCAACACGCGGGCGCTGCTTGCCGGCGAAGTGTACTCGTCCGAGCCGGGACTCTATGTCTATGGCCTTGGCGGCTTCCGGCTCGACGATACGGTGATCGTCGGCGACAAGCCGGAAGTGATCGTCAATACGCCGAAAACGCTCGAGTATGCGACGGTGAGGTAAGACGCGCAGGGTTGGCGCGGGCGCCTGGCATCCCAGCCGCGCCAGCCCTTCCGGGATTGCCCGATGCGGCTGCCGGTCAACCCAGCGCCAGCCCGCCGTGCGCCAGCACTTGCCGGAACACCTCAAGCCGGGCGTCGCCGGTCGCGGCCAGCCGCTGGCAGACGTGCATATGCTTGTCCATGTCGCTGTGTCCGCGCAGCGCTTCCTCGCACTCCTGCTCGGAGATTTCGAGGTGGACGCCGGTCAGGATCGCGCGTCCCTGGCCGACCCGCGAACTGACGATTGCCGGTGGCGTGCCCTCGATATCGGCATAGACGGCCAGCACTTCCGTGCCGGCATCGGCCGCTTCGCCAAAGTCGAATCGGCAGCCGCCATGGTAGTGGGTGTAGACCGACATCGGCGCCGCGGCCAGCCGGTCGGTGGTGCGCAGTTCAACCGCTGCGGTGGTGCGCGGCGTCCCGTCATAGAGCCGGCCGCCAGTGAGCTCGGGCAGCGAGCCGACCGCGACCGCATCGACGAAGCTCAGTTCGCGCGGGCCGCAGATCGCGCCTTGGGTGCCAGCGTGGAAGGCCAGTTCCCGGCACGCGTAGTAGGCGCCCGCGCAGATCCCCAGGTAGACGCCGCCCTCCTCGACGAAGCGCCGGATGCGCGCATTGGGCGCGCCATTGAGCTTCGCGCAATACGGCAGGTCGGCACCGCCCGGCATGACGAACATGACGGCGTCGTCGAACAGCGTCGGGTCATGCCGGATGTCCGATGCCATGACCGCGCGCATTTCATAGGCGCCGGACTGCAGCTGCTGGCCGATCGTGCGCATCAGGCACGCGGTCCAGTCGGAGGCACCGGCATCGATGTAGGTCAGGATGTGGGGCTTTGGCATCTTGGATTGCAACCGGTCGGGCCACCATGGCGCTTTGCACCGAGTGTATGCCACATACGGATCGGCATCCGCAAAGGCTTCACACCTCCATCGGCACGGCGCTGGTGCACTTGATCTCGTCGAGGCACACGCTGGACTTCACGCCGCTCACGCCTGGAATGCGCATCAGCGTATCCAGCAGGAAGTCCGACAGCGACTTGAGATCCCTGGCGACCACCTTCAGCACGTAGTCGATATCGCCAGTCACCGAGAAGCACTCCTGGATCTGCGCGAGTTCCGCCACCAGGCTCTTGAAGTTGGACAGGTCGCGGATATGGCCGCGCTCCATGGTCACGTGGATGAACGCCACGACGCCGAAGCCCAGGGCCGCCGCATCCAGCCGTGCCTCGTAGCGCTTGATGATGCCGCTCTCCTCCAGGCGGCGGTGGCGGCGCAGCGTTTGTGCCGGCGACAGCGCAATGGCTTCAGCCAGCTCCAGGTTCGAAGCCCGTCCCTGCTCCTGTAGCACCCCCAGCAAACGGCGATCCGTGCGGTCCAGCTCGATGGTTTGCACTTTTGTTTCCCCTATATTCGATTACATGCAATCAGATTTCGTAATTCAGGGTTTCCCTGCGTGAGTTATGAAATCCAATTTTGTCGGCCAGAATATACACTGCATCCCAGATTGGCAATGCCTACGAGAAGCCAGAGAGACTTCCAGACATTGCCAGCGCGCGCCGCAGGTCACGATCGTGGCGCACCGTTCGCAATATTATTTCCCGGCCAACCGGCCGGCCTGCAAGCGCCCCATGACCACTCGCCTACCGTCCCCGCCACGTCAGAACGCCCACCGGCACGACGCCGGGCTCCGGACACGCGTGCGCTGATTCCAGCGCTTGCCCGCTTTTCCCTTTTCCCCCACGCTGCCGGGCACCCTATCCGGCGCGTGAGATCAAAACACTTACCTTCCCCGTGAGACAAACCATGGCCGACCTCTTTGACAACCCGATGCAACTGATGGGCTTCGAATTCGTCGAATTCGCCTCGCCCACCCCCAATGTGCTGGAGCCGCTGTTCGAGAAGATGGGTTTCTCGCTGGTGGCCCGCCACCGCTCCAAGGACGTGCTGCTGTATCGCCAGGGCGAAGTCAACTTCATCGTCAACCGCGAGCCGCACAGCCACGCCGCCTACTTTGCCGCCGAACACGGCCCGAGCGCCTGCGGCATGGCGTTCCGCGTGAAGGATTCGCACAAGGCCTATGCCCGCGCGCTGGAGCTGGGCGCGCAGCCGGTGGAAATCCCGACCGGCCCGATGGAACTGCGCCTGCCCGCGATCAAGGGCATCGGCGGCGCGCCGCTGTACCTGATCGACCGCTTCGAGGAAGGCAAATCGATCTATGACATCGACTTCGAGTTCATCGAGGGCGTGGACCGTCACCCCGAAGGCCACGGCCTGAAGCTGATCGACCACCTGACGCACAACGTCTACCGTGGCCGCATGGCCTACTGGGCCAGCTTCTACGAGAAGCTGTTCAACTTCCGCGAGATCCGTTACTTCGACATCAAGGGCGAATACACGGGCCTGACCTCCAAGGCCATGACCGCGCCGGACGGCAAGATCCGCATCCCGCTGAACGAGGAATCGTCCAAGGGCGCCGGCCAGATCGAGGAATTCCTGATGGCCTTCAACGGCGAGGGCATCCAGCACATCGCCTTCCTGACGGACAACCTGATCGAAGTCATCGACAACCTCCAGCTCGCCGGCGTGGAACTGATGACGGCGCCGAACGACTACTACTACCAGGCCCTGGATACCCGCTTGCCCGGCCACGGCCAGCCGGTGGACCAGCTCAAGGCCCGCGGCATCCTGCTGGACGGCACCACCGAAGGCGGCAAGCCGCGCCTGCTGCTGCAGATCTTCTCGAAGACCGTGCTCGGCCCGGTGTTCTTCGAGTACATCCAGCGCAGCGGAGACGATGGCTTCGGCGAAGGCAACTTCAAGGCGCTGTTCGAATCGCTGGAGCGCGACCAGATCGCGCGCGGCACACTCAAGGTCGAGGCCTGACCGGCCCCGTCCTGTCACCGTCGCCGGGCACCGCACCCCATGCCCGGCGATCCTTACGGCCCAGGCGTCCCACCCGCACAGCAAGAGACGCCAGGCCTGCGCATGCCATTCCATAAGAATGGGTAGAGGAAACAACACAGATGGTTGCAAGCAACAATGACGGCACGCTCAAGCGTGGCCTCAAGAACCGGCACATCCAGCTGATCGCCCTTGGTGGCGCCATCGGCACCGGGCTGTTCCTGGGCATCGCCCAGACGATCAAGATGGCCGGCCCCTCGGTCCTGCTCGGCTATGCCGTCGCGGGCATCGTGGCCTTCTTCATCATGCGCCAGCTCGGCGAGATGGTGGTGGACGAGCCGGTTGCCGGCTCCTTCAGCTACTTCGCCAACAAGTACTGTGGCCACTTCGCCGGCTTTATGTCGGGCTGGAACTACTGGGTGCTGTACATCCTGGTGAGCATGGCCGAGCTGTCGGCGGTCGGCATCTACGTGCAGTACTGGTGGCCCGGCATTCCGACCTGGGTCTCGGCGCTGGCGTTCTTCCTGATCATCAACGCCATCAACCTGTCGAGCGTGAAGTCGTTCGGCGAGATGGAATTCTGGTTCTCGATCGTCAAGGTCGCGGCCATCATCGGCATGATCGGCTTCGGCGGCTACCTGCTGGTGTCGGGCAATGCCGGCCCGCAGGCCAGCATCACCAACCTGTGGCAGCACGGCGGCTTCTTCCCGAACGGCCTGGGCGGACTGGTCATGGCCATGGCGGTGATCATGTTCTCGTTCGGCGGCCTGGAACTCGTCGGCATCACGGCGGCGGAAGCCGACCAGCCCGAGAAGAGCATCCCGAAGGCGACCAACCAGGTCATCTACCGCATCCTGATTTTCTACGTCGGCGCGCTGGCGGTGCTGCTGTCGCTGTACCCGTGGGAAAACGTCGTGACCGGCGGCAGCCCGTTCGTGCTGATTTTCCACGCGCTGAACAGCAACTGGGTGGCCAATGTGCTGAACGTGGTGGTGCTGACGGCCGCGCTGTCGGTCTACAACAGCGGCGTGTACTGCAACAGCCGCATGCTGTTCGGCCTGGCCCAGCAGGGCAATGCACCGAAGTCGCTGCTCAAGGTCAGCAAGCGCGGCATTCCGCTGACGGCGCTGGGCGTCTCGGCGGCGGCCACCGGCCTGTGCGTGCTGATCAACTACTTCATGCCCGGCAAGGCGTTCGAGCTGCTGATGGGCCTGGTGGTCTCGGCCCTGATCATCAACTGGGCCATGATCAGCATCATCCACCTGAAGTTCCGCGCCGATAAGCGCAAGGCCCGCCAGGAAACGCGTTTCCAGAGCTTTGGCTACCCGCTGACCAACTACCTGTGCCTGGCATTCCTGGGCGGCATCCTGTACGTGATGTACCTGACCGACGGCCTGCGCATCTCGGTGTACCTGATCCCGGTGTGGCTGGCCGTGCTCGGCATCAGCTACCGCCTGCGCCAGAAGAACGCCGTGCCGGCCCTGCAGGGCAGCGTTTCGGCCCGGTAAGTCCCCGGCAAGACAACGGCGGCGCGCCATGGCGCGCCGCCGGTTACACTTCAGTCTGTGCGCCCGGCGCCCGGCCGGCCGCGCACGCTCCAGCCCCGACCCAGAATCCTGAGAATCCCATGTTTGCACATATCGAGGCCTTTCCCGGCGACCCGATCCTTTCGCTCAACGAAGACTTCCAGAAAGACCCGCGCACCGAAAAGGTCAACCTGAGCATCGGCATCTACTTCGACGATGACGGCCGCCTGCCGGTGATGCAGGCCGTCGAAAAGGCGGAGGCCGCGCTGCTGGCCGACATGGGCCCGCGCCCCTATCTGCCGATGTCGGGCCTGGTGGCCTACCGCAATGCCGTGCAGGCCCTGGTGTTCGGCGAGGACAGCCCGGCCCGCGCCGCCGGCCGCGTCGCCACGCTGCAGACCCTGGGCGGCTCGGGCGCGCTGCGCGTCGGTGCCGACTTCCTCAAGCGCTACTTCCCCCAGTCGCAGGTATGGATCAGCGACCCGAGCTGGGAAAACCATCGCGTCGTGTTCGAGCGCGCCGGCTTCACCGTCAACACCTATCCCTACTATGACGATGCCACCGGCGGCCTGAAGTTCGACGCCATGGTCGACGCCATTGGCAAGCTTCCGAAACAAAGCATCGTGCTACTGCACGCTTGCTGCCATAACCCGACCGGCGTGGACCTGAACCAGGACCAGTGGCGCCAGCTCGTCGGCGTGCTCAAGGCGAAGGAACTGCTGCCGTTCGTCGACATGGCCTACCAGGGCTTCGGCGAAGGCCTGGAGGAAGATGCGTTCGCGATCCGCGAACTGGAGCGCCAGGGCGTGCCGTGCCTGGTGGCCAACTCGTTCTCGAAGAACTTCTCGCTGTACGGCGAGCGTTGCGGTGGCCTGAGCGTGGTGTGCAACAGCGCTGGCGAAGCGGCCAACGTGCTGGGCCAGCTGACCGGTGCGGTGCGTGCCAACTACAGCAACCCGCCGACGCATGGCGCACGCGTGGTGGCCAAGGTGCTGACCACGCCTGAGCTGCGCTCGCTGTGGCAGCAGGAACTGGCGGAGATGTGCAACCGCATCGCACGCATGCGCCAGGCCATCCACCACAACCTGCGCGACCATGTCAGCGGTGAAGCGCTGTCGCGTTACCTGACCCAGCGCGGCATGTTCACGTACACCGGCCTCACCGCCGGCCAGGCCGACCGCCTGCGTGAAGACCACGGCGTGTACCTGCTGCGTTCGGGCCGCATGTGCGTGGCCGGGCTCAATGAACGCAATGTGACGGTAGTCGCCAAGGCCATCGCCAGCGTGCTCGGCGGCAAGTAAATCCCCCGCCGCTTGCGCGGTCCGGCCTCTGTTCCGGACCGCGTTCCCTCCTTCAGGGCCCACGGCCACCGTGGCGCCTGCGCTACATTCTCCGCATTCCCCCCGCCTGCAAGCCTTGGCCGTTCGTAGTACAAACGCAGGGGCGGCGGCGGCGCCATGCCAGGTGCCGTCCATGCCATCCTCCGAGGCCTCCTGCGCCGCGTTCGGCGCACATCCTGAAAGGTACCGCCATGAAGATCGATCTGTCGGGCAAGACTGCCCTGGTCACGGGTTCCACCGCGGGTATCGGCTTTGCCACGGCGAGGGGCCTGGCGCAGGCCGGCGCGCGCATCATCCTGAACGGGCGAAAGGCCGATGCGCTGGCGAAGGCGGCGGACACGCTGCGCGCCGAAGTGCCCGGCGCGGACGTGGTCACGTTCGCCGGCGACCTGGCCACGCCGCAAGGCGTGCAAGCGCTGCTGGCGCAAGTGCCGGCCGTCGACGTGCTGGTCAACAACCTGGGCATCTTCAACCCTCAGGATTTCTTCGAGACGCCGGACAGCGAATGGACGCGCTTCTTCGAAACCAACGTGATGTCGGGCGTGCGGCTGTCGCGTGCCTACGCGCCCGGCATGGTGCAGCGCAAGTGGGGACGGATCGTGTTCATCTCGTCCGAATCCGGGCTGAACATCCCCGTGGAGATGATCCACTACGGTTTCTCCAAGACCGCACAGCTCGCGGTATCGCGCGGGCTGGCCAAGCGGCTGGCCGGTACCGGCGTGACGGTGAATGCGGTGCTGCCCGGGCCAACCCTGTCGGAAGGCGTGGAGGAAATGCTGGCTGATGAAGTCAAGCGCACCGGTAAACCCGTGGAGGAAGTCGCGGCGGATTTCGTCAAAGCGCATCGCAGTTCATCTATCATTCAGCGCGCGGCGACCGTCGATGAAGTGGCCAACATGATCGTGTACGTGTGCTCGCCGCAGGCGTCCGCGACGACCGGTGCCGCGCTGCGCGTGGATGGCGGCGTAGTCGATACCATTGCATGACCGGTGCCGATGCAGATTCTGCGAGCGGCAGGGAAGTTTGAGATGGCTTGCACGGCTTTGCCGGGCCGCGCGAGCCGCATGACCAGCTGAGGCATCGGGCATCGCGCTTGCTCGGCCAGATACAAGAAAAAGACCGCCCTTGCATGGCATGCGGTCAGGAGGAATACGTGAAGAACGTGAAGACCCCGGGAATCGCAATGGCTTCCAGTACGCCACGCGCCGGCTGCCGCATGCGCGTGTCAGCGTACCTGCTGGCGCTGGGCGCTCTGGCGTCGACGCAAGCGCAAGCGCAGACGCCGGCCCCGCTGGCCGAATGGCAGTTCTCCGTCGGCGTGCCGCTCGAAAAGCTGTTCGAAGAGACCATTCCGGAATGGGAAGTCCGCCTTGGCGCGGCGGCAATGCTGCGCCCGCACTATGACGGCTCGTCGAAATACATCGTGATCGGCGGACCCAGCGTCGATATCCGCTACCGCGACATCGCGTTCGCCTCGATTGGCGAAGGCCTCGGTGTCAATGTCCTGCGCGGCAAGAACTACCGGGCAGGTATTGCGCTGACCTACAACCTGGGCCGGCGCGCCGAGGAAAATTCCCCGCTGCTGGACGGCATGAAGAACATCAACCCGGCGCCGGAAGCCAAGCTCTTTGCAGAATACGCCGTGTCCAAGGAATTCCCGCTGGTGATGCGCGTCGACGCGCGCCGCAGCCTGGGTGGCTCGGATGGCTGGATCGGCGACATCGGCGCCTACATGCCGTTGCCGGGCAGCTCCGAGAAGTTCTACTGGTTCGCGGGCCCCACGCTGACCCTGGCGGACTCGCGCTACATGAACGCCTGGTACGGCGTGAGCGCATCGCAGGCACGGCCCGGACGGCCGCAGTTCAGCCCGGGCGGCGGCGTACGCTCCTACGGCTTCGGCCTCAGCGCGGTCTGGTTCTTCGACAAGCACTGGTTCGCCACGACCGATGTCTCGGTGCTGCAGCTCGTGGGCGATGCCAAGCGCAGCCCCCTCACGCAGACTGCGACGGGCGGGGCCTTCGATCTGTCGATCAATTACCAGTTCTGAGCGGCGCGGCAAGAAAAAAGGTTCTTTGCCGGATTGCGGGGGGATGGGGAATGACGGGGTTGTCGTTCTTGGCAGGCGCCGCTGTTTCGCCGGCGTAGCCGGCGAGTCACTTTTTGTCCGAGCGACAAAAAGTAACCAAAAAGCGCGTTTACTTGCCCTAGCGGGCGAATATTGATCGTAGTGTGCTGCGGGTGTTGTACGGGGATGGGCTTCAGAGTGTGCTTGGCCGCCTGCCGCGTGGTGCGCGTCCGTGGGCAGGATTAGAGCGCTGATTGAACGAGCCCCGAAACTGTCCGTGGTCCCTGCTGCTATCGACATCGTGTAATCGCCTTCGGCTGCGCTACGCGCAGAGCCCTAGTCTGAGCACCGAGGCCGCAGGCAAACCGCGCCACAGCGAAGCAGAGAAACCGAACCGTTGGCACGGGCGACGACGATGCCCGTCGCATACCGACTAGGACGTGCGCGCAGCGCAGCCGAAGGCGTCCCACCACTGACCTCGTTGGAACGCTGTACCCGAGCCCTACATGGGGATCGTACAAGAGCCGGTTATCGCAGGCACTGGTTCTGAATCACTATGCGTAGCAGGCTCGAACGGGCACCCAAGCATCGCGAGACCAAAGCCGCTTGAACACAAAAAGCGCATCGTTGATGGCCAGCCGCCAGGCGACGCGCTTTTCTGCTTACTCTTTTGTCGCTCGGACAAAAGAGTAAGTCGCCGGCTACGCCGGCGAAACAGCCGCGCCTGCCAAACACGCCCCCCTCCCCCATTCCCGCAATCCGGTGAAGAACCGAAAAAAAGCGGCGGAGCCTCCTGCCGAGGCTGCGCCGCACGGCAAACCCATCAGCCCGGCACTTATTGCGCCGTCTTGTCGGCGGCAGGCTTCTTCGCGTGCTTGTGAGCGTGGGTCTTCTCCTTGTGGTTGCTCTTCTCCACCTTGGCAGGCTCCTTCGACTCCGGCGCGGCAGCCGGCGCTTGCGCAAATGCACCAGCGGCAAACAGGCCCAGGGTCAGGATGGCAAGGACTTTCTTCATTGTCAGTCTCCGGAAGGACGCGCGAGGTTGCGCGTTGCTCCTGAAAACGTCGACCGGCAGCGTACTGTTGACGGGCCGCCCGCGGAGTGTGTAACGGAATATTTCCGCCGCACGGAGGACTTTGCGGTACCGCAATATCCCGTCGATGTGATTTAAAGCTGGCAATCCTGTGCCGATAACGCTGGCATCCCCCGCATATTCCGTTCCCCAGCCTCGTACGTACGTTGCCCCCGGCGTGGCGTGCAGCAAATCGCAAGCAGTCCCTCAACTGGAGCATCACCATGAGCCTGATCGAATCCGCCACGGCAAGCCCGCCCGTCCCCTCCTCTGCGGATACTCCCGCCATGGCAGCGGACGCGGCTGCCGATACGCCGGGTAGCGCCACGGCGCGGCCCGGTGCCGACGTCCGGATCTCCATGCCCGGGAGCATCCTGGGTTCCGGACGCGCGGCGAAGGAGGCAGCCGCCAAGGACAGCGAAATCGACAACAGCAACCTGCCCGACAACGTCAAGAAGCTGGTCAAGCGGCTGCGCGAACTGCGCGAGAAGCTTGAGCAGAAGGTCCAGGAATTGCAGGAGCTCAGCAACAGCACGACCGGCAACCCCGAGCAGCGCCGCATGCGCATCGAGGCGCTGCGCACCGAGGTTGACGGGCTGACGGCCGCCATGGCCAGCGTCAGCGCCGACCTCGCCGAAGCTACCCGCAAGTTCAGCAGGGATCAGAAGACGCTCGTAGCCAGCCTGATCATGGGCTAAGGCCACGCCGTATCCGGCTGCGGGCTCAAGCGGGGCATCAAGCGGGGCATCAAGCGGGGCAGCGACATCGGGCCGCCTTGTGATGCCCCGCCCTGATGTAACCGCTCCCACGCAAAGGAGCGCCCCTGGCACCCACATTGCACCTGGAATCGCCTAGTCTGGGATAGAGAGCAGCCGTTTCGGGGATGCACAGTGGCCGCAGCCAGATCCACACGACAGTCCAGCAAGCAGCGCCGCCATGGCCGCCATGCGCGCCGCTGGTCAAAGCAGGTCGGTGAACACAGTGACGCGCTCGACCTGGAACCCGACACCTTCAAGCGCACCGACCCGAAGGAAATCGCCGCTTCGCTGAAGCGCTCTGCCGAACACAGCCGCCGGCGCAAGGGCACGGCGTTCCAGTCGGCCATGTCGATGCTCAATTTCTACATCAACCGCGCGGGCCGCAACCTGCCGAAGACGCAGCTGGACGTACTCCAGCGTGCCAAGGGCAAGCTGCGCGAAGCCTTTGGGCGCGCGCCGTGACAGGACAGCTGGAGAACCGGAGAAGCTATGGATACCGCAAGCGAACTGCAGGCCACGGTGAAGGCCATGGTGCAGCCGGGCAAGGGATTGCTCGCCGCCGACGAAAGCGGCCCCACCATTGCCAAGCGCTTCGCCACCATCGGCGTGGAGTCGAATGAAGAAAACCGCCGTGCATGGCGCAGCCTGCTGTTGTCGACGCCAGGGCTTGGCGCGCATATCAGCGGCGTGATCCTGTATGAGGAAACGCTGGGCCAGCGCGCCGACGACGGCACGCCGCTGCCCGAGCTTTGCGCGCGCCAGGGGATCGTGCCCGGCATCAAGGTCGACAAGGGCAAGGTGCCGCTCGTGAATGCGCCGGGCGACGAGATCACGGAAGGGCTGGATGGATTGCCGAGGCGGCTGGAGGGCTACCGCCAGCAGGGCGCACGCTTCGCCAAATGGCGTGCGGTGATCAATGTTTCGGACACCTTGCCCGGCGCGCTTGCCGTGCAGGCCAACGCGCAGGTGCTGGCCGCGTATGCGGCGATCTGCCAGGCAGCGGCGATCGTGCCGATCGTCGAGCCTGAAGTCCTGATGGACGGCGACCACAGCATGGCGCGCTGCGCGGCCGTGACCGAACGCGTGCTGCATGCGGTGTTCCATGCGCTGCATCGCTATGGCGTGGTCTTCGAACACATGGTGCTCAAGCCGAGCATGGTGATCGCCGGCAAGAAGTGCGCGCAGCAGGGATCCGTGCAGGACGTGGCCAGCGAGACCGTGCGCGTGCTCAAGCGCACGGTGCCGGCGGCGGTGCCCGGCATCTTCTTCCTGTCAGGCGGACAGACTCCCGAACAGGCGACCGCGAACCTCGATGCCATGAACCGGCTCGGCCCGTTGCCGTGGCCGCTGAGCTTCTCCTACGGACGCGCGCTGCAGGAGCCGCCGCTCGCCGCATGGCGCGGACAGGCGGCTAATCTCGGAACGGCGCAGCAGGCACTGCTGAAGCGCTCGTTGCTCAATGGCAAGGCTTGCCTGGGGCAGTATGAAGCGGCGCAGGAGACGATGAAGGAAGGCGCCTGACCGCTGGATGCTAAGCGTCGGGGTTCCGGCGCTTGCGCCCCGTCAGCATCGCCAGCACCAGGTTTTCCTTGCCGGTCACGCTGAACACCACGGCGGCAAGCACGTGGACGATGATCAGCGCGGTCAGCATGTCCGCGAGCGCGCCATGGATGTCGATCGGCCAGTCTTCGCCCCACAGGGCATCGAGCCGCGACATCCATCCGGTGACTGCCAGCGCCAGGATCAATGCCCACATCAGCAGCATCATGACCGCGCCAAGCGGCGTGTGGCTGAGGAAGCGCGGCGCGCGGCGCTGCACCAAGGCCTTGCTGTAGGCCAGCACGCCAGCCGGCTGCGGCACCCACGCACGGAAGCGTGCATGCTCGCTGCCGACAAAACCCCAGAGCATGCGCAATAGCACGAGACCGGCGGCCACATAGCCAAGCGCGCGGTGCAGGCGGCCGCCGGAATCCTCGATCAGGTCCCACAAGACCAGGACCGCCACGCTCCAGTGCGTGACACGGACGACCAGGTCCCAGACTCGGAACGAAGCCTTGTCCTGCATGGCGGAACCGATGAGGGAGAGGACCTTATTTCCCAATCTCGGACTTCACGATATCCAGGGTCTTGGTGTCGAAGTAGATCTCCGCCTTCTTGCCGTCCTTGGTCGTGCCGTAGATCTCGTAGCAGTTGCCATCCACCTTGAACTTCTTGATGACATAGCCCTGCGCCTCGATCTTGGCCCGGGCGTCGGCTTCCGTCATCCATTCGGATTTTGGATGAGACACGCACTTGGCACTGGCGAGTGCACCGGTAGAAACCGCAGCGGCGGCGGCGAAGGCGATGATCTTGAGCATGGGAGTCTCCGACAGGAAGCCCGTGACGGGCGATGGCGAGATCGTACCGTTAAACGGGAATTGTTCTCAATATCGGGTTTCCCCAGATTGCCTGGAATCGCCGTTTCACCGTTGCTTTGCCCCCCTGCCTCAGTGGGGTCAGCTCCCGGCCCACCCGGCCGATAGTCTCTTAACGACGGCTGACGTCAGGGAGCGATGCATGGGAAAGCCCGCATCGGGAACCGGCCAGCCGGCGTAGGAATCCCTCAAAACAAAAGAAGAGCCATGCAAAACAGTTCAGGAAACCACTCTGGTCGGTCCGTTGTTCGTCGAATTTCCCTCGCCCTGGCAATATCCGGCGCCGCGCTGCTGTCCGGCTGTGCCACCAGCTATGTCGATACGGCGACCAAGGAAATCCCCGCAGCGAGCATGAAGAAGCCCGAGCAACCCAGGCCGGTCCAGCTCGCCTTCGAGTTCCAGTCGAAAGGCGCGCCCAACGCCCGGGCCACCAACTTCCTTAAGGAAGATGTCACGAAGCAGGTGGCGGAAAGCGGGCTGTTCTCGAAGGTCGCCACCGAGCCGACGCCTGGGGCTTCCCTGCTCAGCGTGACACTCAACAACATTCCCCTGACCGACGACGCCGCCAGCAAGGGCTTCGTCACCGGGCTGACATTCGGACTAGCAGGCAGCGCAGTGTCCGATGGCTATGTCTGCACAGTCAGCTATCTTCCGGCCGGTCAGTCGGCAGCAATCGTCAAGACAGCGCGCCACGCGATCCACACCACGGTCGGCAATGCGAACCCTCCCCCCGGCGCAGTCAAGTCCGAAAGCATCGCGGCGGCGGTCCACCAGATGACGCGCGATGTACTGAGCAACGCGCTGAAGGAACTGTCGGATGACGCGTCGTTCCACTGACGTCGCCATTGCCGGGCGCCCCGTCCGCCTGACCGTTCTGGTGGCCCTCCTCGCCGGCTTGCTGCAACTGGCCGGCTGTGCAGAAATGCAGATGGGGCAACCGAAGGCAACGGTGGAAAACGCCACCGTCATGCGTGGCGCCGGCTTCGCGCCTGTCGACGTCGGGCGGTTCGTCGCCGACGACGCGAAAGGCTCTGGCATGGACCGTGGCGTCAGCATCCGAAGCAATGCGTTGCGCTCGCCCGTTGACGGTTCTCTCGCGCAGTATTTGCGGGAAACCTTGCGCGTGGAGCTGGCTTCCGCAGGGTTATTGGATCCCAAGGCCAGAACAGTGGTGACGGGCGTCCTGTCGGACAGCGAGGTGAATGCCCCCGTAGGCGAGGGTACCGCATCGCTCGGCGCAAGGTTCGTCGTCACGCGCGCCGGCACGGTCCGCTATGACAAGCAACTCGGTGTCAGCGCAAAGTGGGATTCGCCTTTCATGGGCGTGTCGGCTATCCCGCAGGCCGCGGGCCAGTATGAGGCGCTCTATCGCAAGCTGGTGGGCACGCTGCTGACCGATCCGGCATTCCGGTCGGCGATGCGCGAGCCTTAAAGCCAGTCCGCGCCAGTCCAGACTTCAACCGGCAGCGCATCAGGCGACGCAGTCTCCCCGCCCCGGCCTGCACGCCGGGGCACTCTTCCAGTTGCCGTCAGAGCCCCAGCTCCGACAGCCCCGGATGCTCGTCCGGACGACGGCCAAGCGGCCAGTGGAACTTGCGATCCGCCTCCCTGATCGGCATGTCGTTGATGCTGGCGTACCGGTTGATCATCAGTCCGTCCTCGCCGAACTCCCAGTTCTCGTTGCCGTAGGAGCGGAACCAGTTGCCCGAGTCATCGTGCCATTCGTAGGCATAGCGCACGGCGATGCGGTTGCCGCCGAAGGCCCACAGCTCCTTGATCAGGCGGTAGTCGAGCTCCTTCTTCCATTTCCGCTCCAGGAAACCGCGTGCCTCCTCGCGGTTATTGGCGAACTCGGCGCGGTTGCGCCAGCGAGTATCCAGGCTGTAGGCCAGCGAGACTTTCGCGGCATCGCGCGTATTCCAGCCGTCTTCGGCCAGGCGGACTTTCTCGATGGCGGTTTCGCGCGTGAACGGCGGAAGCGGCGGACGGATTTCGGAGTTGGATGTCATGGGGAGCACCTCAATGGTGGGACGAAGACGGTCCGTTGACGGACCGGGAAGATTCGAGCAGCACGGCCGCGGCCCTGCCGGCGCTGTCGGCGGCGCTGGCATCGCCGCTGACCATCGCTACGGC
Source organism: Cupriavidus sp. 22TCCZM01-5 (assembly GCF_057798915.1). NCBI lineage: Bacteria > Pseudomonadati > Pseudomonadota > Betaproteobacteria > Burkholderiales > Burkholderiaceae > Cupriavidus > Cupriavidus sp. 22TCCZM01-5. The sequence continues at coordinate 27,807 of NZ_JBYOJR010000015.1, read as the reverse complement.
AGTCGCGCCGTCGATCAGTACGAGTAGCTGCCGCGCGGTTTCGCCGGGATCCGGCAAGCCACAGGCCTGCGTCAGTTCATTGAGGTAGGCCAGCAGGCGCTGCTTGTGGAACCTGGAAACGGCGCGGATTTCGCTTTGCGGATCCTCTGTCTCGCCCGCCGCGTTGATGAAAGCGCAACCATGGAAGCCGTCAGACTCGAACCATTGCCGCAATGCTGGAAAGATCGACATCACGCGGGCAAGCGCTTCACCCGTAGGCGGTGTCGAGCGCATGAACCACGCCATCCAGCGCTCGTCGCGGTTTTTGAGCGCTGCTGAGACCAGCGCTTCCTTGGTCGGATAGAGCCGGTAGATGCTCTTGCGGGCCACCCCAGACGCCTTGACGATGGCATCCATGCCAGTGGCGTGTATGCCACCCGAATAGATGAGCTGCTCGGTGGCTTCGAGCAGCCTGAACTGCGCGGAGAGATCTTCGGTATCTTCGGGCATGGTCTTTCGCTCACGCGAGAATGATCGTTCTCTATAGGAGGTATAGTAGAACGACCATTCTCCACAGTCAAGCGTTGCCCGCGACCGCGTGTAGCCGGCTCCCAGGCGCCGGCCTATCCCCTCAGTGAAGCCTGTCCGCTGCGCAGCGCGTCGACGATCGGCCCCACGCTGGATTCGACGCGATGGATCGGCCCGGCCACGGACATCCCATACACCACCCCGCCGATGTCCACTGGCACGGCGATCGCACCCAGGTCGGGAAACGACTCGCCGAAGTTCGGATACCAGCCTTGCTGCTGCCACTGCGCGATGCCCTGCTCCAGCGCTGCACGCGAGGCCACGGTGCGCTCGGTGCGGGGCCGGAACGAGACCTTCGCCAGCGCTGCGTCGCGCGCCTCTTCCGGCATGGCGCCAAGAATCGCGCGGCCGATCGAGTTGATATGCACGTCGCGCAGTTCGCCCGGCGTGGCGATATAGCGCACGGGGTTCTGGGACTCCCGCACTTCCAGGTACAGCACGCGTCCGTCATCCTGCAGCTTGCCGAAGATGACGGTTTCCCCGGTGGCATCGCGCAGCGCTTCGAGCACGGGCTGCACGCGCTCCAGCAACGGGTCATTGCGCGAGATGCGCTGGGCGATATTGAGCAGCCGGCTGGTCGGGTAATAGCCCTGCCGCCGCCCGGTCTCGTAGAGATAGCCGAGCGACGCCAGCGTGCGGATCAGGCCGAGGCAACTCGACATCGGCGCGCCGAGCAGCTTTGCCAGTTCCGTCAGCGTGAGCGAACGGCCTTCGCGCGCGTAGATCTCCATGATCTCGATCACGCGCAGTGCCGTCTTCACGCTGGCCTGCCCTGCCTTGTCGCCCGTCTCGGATTCCGCCATCTCCCTGTTCCTTCAGCCTTGCCGTGCGCGGATTGTACGCGTCTTCATGCGTCGTCCGGCGACGGCAGCGCCTGCGCCCATGTGCGGATATTGCCGGGCGTGCGCGAGAAGCGCGTCGGGATGCCGATGCCGCGCAGGCGCCCTTCGGTCGGATGCTCGTACTCGAACACCATGCCTGTGGCGCGCAGGTGCGGGTCCTGCACCACGTCTTCGAATGCCGGCACCTCGCTGTGCGGGATGTCGGCATCGGCCAGCAGCGCGAGCCACTGCGCCGTGGTCTTGCGGCTGACGATATCGGCCAGCGTGGCATACAGCTCGTCGATATTGGCACTGCGCGCCGCCGGGTCGATATAGCGCGGATCTTCCGCAAGTTCCGCATGACCGGACAGCGCGAAGAAGCGCGCCCATTGCGGCGTGGTGTATGGCAGCAGCGCAATATAGCCGTCCAGCGTGCGGTAAGGCTTGCGGTGCGGCGACATCACGCGCGGGTAGCCGCATGCGCCCTGCTCGGGCACGAACGTATGCCCGGCAAGCTGTTCCGCCGCAAGGAACGACACCAGCGTCTCGAACATCGGCACCTCGATGGCCTGGCCCTGCCCCGAGCGCTCGCGCTCGTACAGCGCCATCGGGATGGCATAGGCCACCGTCAGGCCGGCGACCTTGTCGGCCAGGATAGTGTTGACGTACTGCGGACCCTCGGTGCTGTTGGCGCCCTGGAACTGCGCCAGGCCGCTGCGTGCCTGGATGATGTCGTCGAACGCGGGCATGCCGGCGTACGGCCCCGTTTCCGAGTAGCCGTAGGCACCGCAGTAGATCAGGCGCGGGTTGGACGCGCGCAGCGACTCGTAGTCCAGCCCCAGCTTGCGCAGCGACTGCGGGCGAACGTTGGAGATGAACACGTCGGCGCCGGCAATCAGGTCCTTGAGCCGCGCCAGGTCGTCCGCGCGCTTCACGTCGAGCACCAGGAACTGCTTGTTGCGGTTCAGGTTGAGGAAGGTGGCGCCCATGCCCGCGTGCAGCGCGGGCTCGGCATGCCGGAAGACGTCGCCGGCAGGCGCCTCCACCTTGATCACCTCGGCACCCATGTCGGCGAGGATCTGCGTCGCGTACGGCCCCATCCCGACCGAGGTCATATCCACTACGCGCACGCCTGCCAGCGGCCCGGTGGCCCTCGGGGTTGCTGCCGCGTTCTGCATCGTCATCGTGGCCTCCCGCTCAGTACGACTTGGGCAGGCCCAGCACGCGCTCGGCAATGAAGCACATAATGAGCTGCGGGCTCACCGGCGCAATACGCGGGATATACGACTCGCGCAGCAGCCGCTCGACGCGGTACTCGCGCGAGTAGCCCATGCCGCCCAGCGTCAGGATCGCGGTCTGGCAGGCATTGTGGCCCGCTTCGGCCGCCAGGTACTTGGCGGTGTTGGCCTCGGCGCCGCAGGACTCGCCCGCGTCGTAGCGCGCGGCGGCCTTGAGCATCATCAGGTTGGCCGCTTCAAGCTGCATCCACGCCTGCGCGAGCGGATGCTGCACGCCCTGGTTCATGCCGATGGGCCGGCCGAACACCACGCGCTCCTTCGCATACTGCGTCGCAATGGCCAGCGCCGCGCGGCCCAGGCCGATGGCCTCGGCGGCGATCAGGATGCGTTCCGGGTTCAGGCCATGCAGGATGTACTCGAAGCCGCGCCCTTCCTCGCCGATGCGGTCTTCTTCGGGGATGAACAGGTCGTCGATGAACAGCATATTGGTATCGACGGCCGAGCGGCCCATCTTATCGATCTCGCGGATCTCGATCTTGCTGCGGTCCACCTTCGTGTAGAACAGCGACAGCCCTTCGGTCGGCTTCTTCACCGATTCCAGCGGCGTGGTGCGCGCCAGCAGCAGCATGCGGTCGGCCACCTGCGCGGTCGAGATCCAGATCTTGCGGCCCGTCACCGAATAGCCGCCCTCCACCTTGCGCGCGTAGGTCTTGAGCTTGGTGGTATCGAGGCCCGCGTCGGGCTCGGTCACGCCGAAGCAGGCCTTCTCCTTGCCGGCGATCAGCGGCGGCAGGAAGCGCGCCTTCTGCTCGTCGGTGCCGAACACCACGACCGGGTTCAGGCCGAACACGTTCATGTGCACGGCCGAAGCGCCGCTCATGCCGGCGCCGGACTCGGAGATGGTCTGCATGACCAGCGCCGCTTCCAGGATGCCCAGCCCAGCGCCGCCGTACTGCTCCGGCATGGCCACGCCCAGCCAGCCGCCTTCGCACAGGGTCTTGTAGAACTCGTGCGGATAGGTGTGAGAGACGTCCAGCTTGTTCCAGTACTCCATGTCGAACTGTGCGCAGACCTGCTGCACGGCTTCGACGATCGACTGCTGTTCGGCGGAGAGATCGAAATTCATGTCGGTGTTCCTCGTACTTTTTTATTCAGCCTCGATGCCGGCGTCCTTCACCAGCCGCGACCACTTCTGCAGTTCGGCCACGACGAACTGGCCGAGCTCGGCCGGCGTGCTGCCGAACGGTTCGAAGCCGAATGCGTGGAACTGCGGGGCGTACTGCTTGCTGGAGGCAATGGCCACCAGTTCATGGTTCAGGCGCTCGACCACCGGCGCTGGCGTGCCAGCCGGCGCAAAGATGCCGTTCCAGGAGGTGATATCGAATCCCTTGAGCTCAGGCTGGCTGGCCAGCGGCGGCAGGTCCGGCAGCAGCGCGCTGCGCTGCGCGGTGGTCACCGCCAGCGCGCGCAGCTTGCCGGCCTTGACGTTGGCGATGCCAGCGGCAAAATCGACGAACATGACCTGCACCTGGCCGCCGATCACATCCGTCATCGCCGGAGGCGTGCTCTTGTAGGGGACGTGCAGCATCTTCAGCCCGGCCATTTTCGACAGCGTGGCGCCGGCCACGATGCCGGTGCTGTTGCCGCTCGCATAGGACATGCCCGGGTGCGCCTTGGCGTAGGCAATGAATTCCGGCAGCGTCTTGACCGGCAGCGACGGGCTGACCACCAGCATGAACGGCAGGTTGCCCATGCGCGAGACCGGCGTGAAATCCTTCACCGGGTCGTAGCGCAGCTGCTTCATCAGCGACGGGTTGGCCGAATGCGTGGTGTTGGTGGTCATGAACAGCGTGTAGCCATCAGCCGGCGCCTTGGCCACGAACTCGGCCGCGATGGTGCCGTTGGCGCCGGGCCGGTTGTCCACGACCACCGGCTGCTTGAGCGATTCACCGAGGTATTTGGCCGTCAGGCGCGCCACCGCGTCGGTGCCGCTGCCCGCGGCGAACGGCACCACCAGCCGGATCGGCTTGGACGGATAAGGTTCCGCCGCGCCCGCCGGGGAAATCATGGCCATGGCGGCACCACAGCCCACCGCCAGGGTGAGCAAAGCCTGTTTTGCGAACTTCACGATGCTGGTCTCCTGTTTCAGCGTGTCAGTGCCGGTCTGTGGCGCCGGCTGTCGGACGGGGGAATTGGGAATCGGAAGCTGGGCGGCGGCGCTACGCGGGCCGCACGACGCGCTCCGGGGATTCTTCGTAAGGCGGGGAATAGATCACGAGGATCTTGGCCGGCTCGTCGCTCACCACGGTGAACACGTGCATGGTGTCCGGCGGAAAGTAGCAGCAGTCGCCCGGCCCCAGTTCCTTGCTCTGGCCGCCGACCTCGGCAATGGCGCGGCCTTCCAGCACGTAGCAGACCTGCTCGATGCCCGGGTGCGCGTGCGGCAGCGCGCCCTTGCCCTTCTCGATCGTGCCGTGCAGGACTTCGAGGTGGCGCGCGCCGACAGTCTCGGGGGAAATCAGCCGGCGGTTGAGGGTGCCGGTGTGGTTGGCCGGATGGTAGCCCGGGGTGTCCGCAGTGGAAACGAAATAGACGGGGGATTTCGGCATGTCGCGTGCGGCCCAAGGCCTATAATTCATGTCTGTGAATTCAAGTTTATCATCATGAATTATTGAGGCAAGGCCGATTAGCCGGATTCCGGGTTTACACCGGTGCCGGATGCGGCGTTTAGTCCGCCAGCGCCGTGGCCACCTGCTGCCGTAGCCGCGGCACAACGTCTGCCTCGAACCACGGGTTGCGACGCAGCCAGAGCCGGTTGCGCGGGCTAGGATGCGGCAAAGGCAGGAAATCGGGCAGGTAGTCGGCGTAAGCGGCAACCGTGTCGGTCAGCGTCGGCCTGGCATGGCCCCTGAGGTAGTACGCCTGGGCGTAGCGGCCGACCAGGAGCGTGAGCCTGATATGTGGCATGGTCGCCAGCAACCGGGCGTGCCACAGGGGCGCGCATTCGGGCCGCGGCGGCAGGTCGCCGCTGGCACCCTTGCCGGGGTAGCAGAAGCCCATCGGCACGATCGCCACGCGGCTGGCGTCGTAGAACGCGTCACGCGTCATGTCCAGCCAGGTGCGGAGCTGGTCGCCCGACGGGTCGTTCCATGGGATGCCGGTTTCATGCACGCGGCGCCCGGGCGCCTGGCCGACGATCAGCAGGCGCGCGCTGGCGGCTGCCCGCACGACCGGGCGCGGTCCGCACGGCAAGTCGCAGGCGTGGCAGCCGGTGATGTCATCGAGAAGGATGTCGAGGGGAGAACGGGACTTGGCGGGCAATGTGCGCGGGCGGTATCGGTCGGGAGGTTTCAGTGTAGCCCTGCCCCCCCATCCGCCGGCTTCTGCCGCGGCCGTCCAGTCTGGCGACCAGTGCCGCGAAAGCTTTCCATGATTTGCTTTTCTCCTATTGGGCGGTATAGCCGCCATCCACCATCAGGCTGGTTCCAGCCATGAACGAGGCATCATCGCTTGCCAGGAACGTGATGGCCGCGGCAATTTCCTCTGCCCGGCCGAGCCGGCCGATCGGATGGAGGTTCGTGACCTGCGCGAGGAAATCGGTGCCGGCGCCAGCGATCAACGGTGTCTCGATATACCCCGGGCATACCGCATTGACCCGAATGCCCTCCTTTGCGCAGGCCACACCGAGCGAGCGCGTCATGTTCACCACGCCGCCCTTGGCCGCGTTGTATGCCGTGGCGCCCGGCCTGCCGACATGGCCCAGCACCGAGGCGACATTGACGACCGCGCCGCCGCCTCCCTGCTGCTTCATCTGCGCGATGGCGTACTTGTTGCTGAGGAATACGCCGGTGAGGTTCACGTCCAGCATCTGGTGCCAGGCCTCGCTGGTAAGCGATTCGACCGGCACGCCTTGCTGCGCGATACCGGCATTCGCGACCATGATGTCGAGCCGGCCAAAATCCAGCGCCACCGCTGCCACCAGTTCACGCACCTCGTGCTCGCGCGCGACGTCCACGCGCGAGAATTGCACCGCATGCCCCGCGCCGGCCAGCTCGCGGGCCAGCCGCTCGCCGCGTTCGGACAGGTCCGTCAGCACCACCGTCGCACCTTCGGCGACGAACCGCCGCACGGTTGCCGCGCCAATCCCGCTGGCGCCTCCGGTGACAATCGCCACCCGGTTCTTCAGCTTCATCGATCCCTCTGCGGTTGTCCGCGGACTGGTTGCCTGTTGAAAACAAAGAAGAGGTCCCACAGGCGTTGCCCGTGGAACCTCCGAAACCCGGATGCCGGGAAAGTGTCATAAAGACCGGAGATCGGCATCCGGGGTGAGGAAGTTATGAATGTCCAATCTCAAAGCTCGCGGGGGTGCCGTGGGCACAGGCTGCTAGCTGCCCGCGGCACCGCCGCCATGCGGGTCGTCAGAAGATATGGCGGATGCCGACGGCCGCGCCATACATGGATTTCTGCCCGCTGGACAGCGAGTAGCTGTTGCCCAGCGACAGGCTGGTGGCGAAGCCGATTGCCGCCGAGTCCATGGCCAGGCCGGCGTTGCGCGTATATGCCGTGGTCAGGTAGACGTCGGTCCGCTTCGAGAACGCATAGTCGGCAATCAGGGCAATCTGCCACGGATTGGCCGCATTCGTGCTGCCGCCGAGGTTCTTCAGGTTCTGGTAGTCATACTCCAGCGTGAAGTCCAGCGCCGTCGACACGCGGTACTGGCCACCGATCCAGTAGAAGTCGTCGCGCAGGAACTCCTTGCCGGTCTGGTCCTTGTTCTGCCCCCAGCGGTAGCCGCCCATCACCTTGCCCGCGCCAATCGCATAGCTGGCCATGACGGCCGCCTTTTTTATCGTCCCGTTGCCAGTGCCGATCGTCGGGTTCCACTGGTCATAGGCAACGCCCAGGCCAAGCGGGCCGCTCATGTAGGTCACGCCGGCACCGTAGGCCGAATCGCGCCGGAACTGGCCCGGCACTTCGCCATTGCCGCCCAAGGTGGGAATACCGGGATTGATCTGCGGCAGCGTGGTGCCGACGCCGAACGACCAGTGCGCCATGGCGGTCACGGGACCGAACGTGCCCGTGTACTGCGCCACGTTGTCCTCGCGGAAGTTCGCGCCGGCAATGACGCCCGCCGGTTCATACTGCGTGGCGAAGCGGGCCGGCACGAAGTTGGCCATCGACACGAACAGCGACGTGTACTGGCGGCCGAAGGTGACCTGCCCGTAGCTGTCCGACTTGACGCCGACAAAGGCCTGGCGGCCGAACATGCGTCCGCCCTGCTGCATGGTGCCGGCATCGAGGTTGAAGCCGCTTTCCAGCACGAAGACGGACTTCAGTCCGCTACCGAGGTCTTCCGTGCCGCGCAGGCCCCAACGCGAGCCGGAGTAGCCGCCGGAGTTCTCGCGGACCACCGAATGGCCCGTGCCAGGATTGAAGCCGTTGGCCGGCGTCGGCACGACGCCGACCTTGTTGACGTATTCGATGTTGACGTCGGTCACGCCGTACAGCGTTACGCTGGACTGCGCCTGGGCTGCACCACATGCCATCGCGGCGGCCAGGGCAAGAATTGCTCTCTTCATCTACTCCCATCCTCCATGGTTCAACGTTTTGATTTGTTTGTTTTCAAGCTCAGTCACTACGACTTCCGGCGTCTGCGCGCGCCGTTGCTACAAAGAGGCGGACCTTGCGATCCGCCCCCTCTTTGGTCAACGATCACCAGCCCGCCCCTGATCAGAAAGGACGGTCTCCGATGATCGTTGCGCGGTCCATCCTCCGGTGGCACGGCGGATAGTCCATGACGGCGTAATGCTGGGTCGACCGGTTGTCCCAGATCGCCACGCTGTTCTTCTTCCAGCGCCAGCGGACCTGGTATTCGGGGATGGTCGCCTGCGTCACCAGGTAGCGCAGCAGGTCCGCCGCACCGGGGTTGTTGTCCTGGCCGAAACGCACGCGCGCCGGCGTGTGGAAATTGGTGAAGTGCGTGGTAAACCCGTTGACGAACAGCACCTTCTCGCCGGTCTCCGGGTGGGTCCGCACCACCGGGTGCTCGGCGTCAGGAAACTGGGCCTTCAACGCCAGGCGCTTTTCGATGGGCATGGCGGCGCCAAAGCTCGCCTCGATGCTGTGACGCGCGCGCAGATCGGCGATCTGCTCCTTGACGTGGGCCGGCAGGTTTTCGTACGCCAGCGCCATGTTGGCCCACATGGTGTCGCCCCCGACCGGCGGGCACTCGCGGCACCGCAGGACAGCGCCAAGCGGCGGTGCTTCGCGCCAGGTAGCATCCGTGTGCCAGGCGTTCTCGTAGCGATCCGGCGGGTTCTCGGGCGTCTTGTAGATCTGCACCAGCCCCGGATTCTCCGGATCGCTGCCCGTCACGGGGTGATCCTCCAGATCCCCGAAGCGCCGGGCAAAGGCCACGTGCTGGGCGGCCGTGATGTCCTGGTCGCGCAGAAACAGCACGCGGTGCCTGAGCAGCGCCTCGCGAATGCCGGCGAACAGACCGTCGTCATGGATCGCATCGGCCAGGCTGACCCCGATGAGTTCGGCACCGATTGCGCAGGTAAGTTGTTCAACTCGCATGGTCGATCGGTGTTATTCCGGCTGGATATGGAAGGCCTTCACGATGCGGGCGTTGCGCTCGAAATCGGCGCGCAGATCCTGGCTGAGCTGGCCAAGGCTCTGCGGCTGCAGCGGCTCGAACCCGAGCGCGGCAATCCGTTCCTGCACGCTGGCCCTGGTGGCCGCCTTGTAGACCGCGGCCTGGATTTTCTCGGTCAGCTCTGCCGGCACCTTGGACGACACGAACACGCCGGTCCAGTTGCTGAAGTCAATGTCCGGATAACCGAGTTCGGCGAAGGTCGGGACCTGCGGGAGCATCGGCAAGCGCTGCTTGGCGGCCACGGCGTAGGCCTTCAGCTTGCCCGCCTTGAGATATGGCAGCGAGGTCACCATGCCGTCATACATCACGGCGATCTGCCCGCCCATCACCTGCGTCAGGGCCGGTGGCGATCCCGGAAACGGGATGTTCTGGAGATCCATGCCCGCCTTCTGGTTCATGATCATGCCGGCGTACTGCGAGGCCGTGCCCGGGCCGTAGGTGGCGAAGCTCAGATTGCCCGGATGCGCCTTGACGTAGCTGATCAGCCCCGGCAGGTCCTTCGCCGGCAGGCTGGGCGCGCTGACCAGCAGCAGCGTTGACTTGGCCGCGGCGGCAACCGGCTTCACATCCTTCATCGGATCGTAGGGCACCTTCATCACGTGCGGGATCTCCGCAAACACATTGGTCGCCGACACCAGGATGGTCTGCCCATCGGGCGGTGCCGCCAACATGGCGCCGACCGCGATGGCGCCGCCGGCTCCCGGCTTGTTGTCGACGATCACCGGTTGTCCCAGGTCTGCCGTGAGTTGTTCGGACAGCATGCGGGCCATCACATCCATCGTGCCGCCGGCAGGCGCAGGCACCAGCACCCGCACCGGTTTGTTGGTCCACGCCATGGCGGCAGGCATGGCAAGCGCCAGGATCGTCGCGGCGACGACGCGGCGTACGCGCAGGAAGGCAGGTCGATTCGACATCTCTAGTCTCCGTTTTGGAACTTCCGGAACTTCCGGAACTTCCGGCAATGTGCACTTGCCTTGTTGAAAGCAGTCTCGCCTTACGGCACCAGTACCGTTGCGCCGCTCGTCTGCCTGTTCTCCAGGGCGCGATGGGCCTGCGCGGCATCTTCCAGCGCGAACTGCTGCTTCGGCTCGCTGGTGATCTTTCCGGCCATCACCATGTCGAACACCTCGTTGGCCATGGCGAGCATGTGCGAGCGCGGCGTGGCGTAGTGCACCATGGCCGGACGCGTGACCCAGAGCGAGCCCTTCGCCGCGAGCGTGCGGCTGTCGATCTCGACGGGACCGGAAGTCGTGCCGTTGCTGACCAGCGTGCCGCGCACCTGCAGGCAGGACAGCGACGCGTCCAGCGTCGACTTGCCGACCGAATCGAACACCACCGGAACCTTCTTGCCGTCGGTGATTTCCATCACGCGGTCGACGATGTTCTCGCGCGAGGTGACGATCACGTGCGAACAGCCGTTGGCCCTGGCAAGTTCCGCCTTCTCGTCGGTGCTGACCGTGCCGATCATGTTCACGCCGAGCGCGCGGGCCCATTGGCAGGCGATCAAACCCACGCCGCCGGCCGCGGCGTGATAGAGGATGGTCTCGCCGCCCTTGAGCGGATAGACCTGGCGGAACAGGTACTGCGCCGTCATGCCCTTCATGATGAGCGTGGAGGCGACGCGGTCAGAGACGCCATCCGGCAGCGGGATCAGCCACTCGGCAGGCATGACCCGCACGTCCGAGTAGGCGCCCTGCGGGCCGAGCAGGTAGCCCACGCGGTCGCCCACGCGGATGTCCGTCACGCCGGGGCCCACGGCCTCGACCACACCCACGGCGTCGGAGCCCAGGCCGTTGGGCAGCTCCAGCGGATAGTGGCCGGTGCGGAAATAGATATCGATGAAGTTGACGGCGATGTAGCTATGCCTCACACGCGCCTGGCCGAGGCCGGGATCGCCGACCTCCACGGTCTCGAGCTTGAGGACATCAGCGCTGCCCGTCTCGTGAAACCGGATTGCCTTTGCCATACTTGTCTCCTGAAATAATTTATTCGTTGCGTCTTAGCGCACTTGTTGGCCCAGCGCGTCGGCGGCTACATCGCCGTCTTGCCGCCATTGACTGCGAGAATCTGGCCCGTTATGTACCTGGACCCGGTGGACGCCAGGAACACGATGGCGTCGGCGACCTCCTCGGGGGTCCCAATGCGACCCGCGGGGATACCCGCGGCCACTGCCGCAACGTTCTCGGCGCCTCCCGCAATGCGGTCCAGCATCCCGGTCTCGATCGGGCCGGGCGCCACCGCATTCACTCGCACATTCGATCTGGCCACATCGAGTGCCGCAGCCTTGGTCAAGCCTTCGATCGCGTGCTTGCTGGCCACGTACATGGGATTCTTTGCATTGCCGCGGCTTCCCATGGTGGACGAGAGGTTGATCACAACGCCCTCCTTCTGTTCCAGCATGACGCGCAATTCGTGCTTCATGCTCAGGAACGTGCCAAGGACATTGGCGTCGAAAGTTGTCGCATAGGATTCAACGGTCTGGTCGACGATCGATCCTGGCGTGCCTTCAGTCCCTGCACTGTTCACCGCGACATCGAGCCGCCCAAAACGCGTGACGGTATGCTCGACGAGTTTGCGGACCTGCTCCTCATTGCCTACATCAGCGGGCACGAACTCGGCCTCGGCCCCGAGCTCCCGGAGTTGAGACACCAGTGCAGCGCCTGCAGCGGCATTGCGGCCGGAGCAAACCAGCTGCGCCCCCTGACGGCCAAAGGCAAGCGCAGTGGCGCGGCCGATTCCAGACGTGGCTCCCGTAACGAGAACGACGGTACGAGTCATGACAATCCCTTTTGAATCAAGTCAAAACGAAGCGATCCGGTCGCCGCAATTCAGGCTGATGTGCGCACCGCAACCGGATCGATTTCCTGTCTGCGCCGTAGCCGGCTCAGGCTGCGTTGCGCAGCGGCACGTTCTTGACACCCGGCTTGCGGTTCGGGGTCATGCCGTTGGCGGCCAGGGTTTCATCGATATCGTCATACCAGGTGCCAATGCGGTAGATTTCCCGCGCTTCCTTGCCATTGGCGATCTCGCGTCCCAGTTCCTTGGCGATACGCACGGTCTGCTGGATCTGCTGCACCGAGGTGAAGCGATTGCCATGCTGGTCGATGAGGGTGTCCTCGATGCCGCAGCGCACGTGCATGCCCATGGCCAGCGCCATCGTGTTCCACGGCAGCACGTTCTTGAACAGCGATTCGGAGGTAATGGTGCAGCCATCGGGCGCACGCTGGATGAAGTCGAACAGGTTGTACGGATGCGGCCCATGGTGGCCGCCGCCGATGCCGATGCAGGTCAGGTTCAGCGGGCCCTTGTAGAGCCCCCTGCGCACCATGCGGTCCAGCGTCTCGAGCGCATGCATGCCGACCAGCTGGAAGTGCGGCTGGATGCCGGCTTCCTGCAGGCGGCGCAGGTGCTCTTCCGCCCAGGCCGGGCCGGCCGGAACAATCATTTCCCGGTACGCGTCGTAGACGGCCGGGTTGGCCATGTGCGTGCTCTCGTAGAACTCCGGGTAGATCAACTCCATGATGTTCATCTGGATGGTGTTGAGTGCTACCGTGACCTGGTCCGGCTTGGGGTCGAGGTCCGCCAGCGCGTGGCGCGTGTCATCATCGAGCCACTTCGCGGCCTGGCCTTCGTCTTCCGGTGCGAACGAGATCGAGCCGCCGACCTGGATGATCATGTCCGGCACCGCCTTGCGCACGCCGGCGATCAGTTCGTTGAACATGGACAGGCGCTTGGAGCCCTTGCCATCCGGCTCGCGCACATGCAGGTGCAGCACGCTGGCGCCGGCTTCATAGCAATCCACTGCCTTCTGGATCTGCTCTTCCATGGTCACCGGGATGTCTTCCGGGAAATCTTCCGGCATCCACTCCGGGCCGTACGGGGCCACGGTGATGACCACCTTGTCCATGTTCTCCGGGTGCAGCGAATCATCCAGGAATTGCATGACTGTCTCCTTGATAAGGGATTTATTGACCGGCGTCGCAGCAGCTTGCGGAGGCCGGGTCGGGTATTGATCGAGTTGAAAGCCGGGCGCCGCGGGACGACTCAGAATGCGACCGCATGCCTGCCCTTCAGCTGGAGCATGTCGCGCGTCTCGTCCGGCGTGGCCACCTCCAGATTCAGGGATTTCAGGATCCCGACGATGCGCCTGACCTGGTCGGCGTTACTGGTCGAAAGTTGGCCCCGACCCTCCCAGAGCGAATCCTCCAGGCCCACGCGGACATTGCCGCCCATCGCGGCCGCCATGGAAGCGATCGGCATCTGGCTGCGGCCCGCTCCGAGCACGGACCAGTAGTAGTCCTTGCCGAACAGCCGTTCGGCGGTGCGGCGCATATGCATGACGTCATCGGGATGCGTGCCGATGCCGCCGAGCAGGCCGAACACGGACTGGATGAAGAACGGCGGCTTGAGGATGCCGCGATCAATGAAATGCGCCGCCGTGTAGAGATGGCTGGTGTCGTAGCATTCGATCTCGAAGCGAGTCCCATTGTCGGCGCACGATTCCAGGATGTAGCGAATTTCCTTGAACGTATTGCGGAAGACGCGGTCCTCCGAGCCCTCGAGATAAGGACGTTCCCAGTCGTACTTGAACGCCTTGTGCCTGCCGAGCATCGGATACAAGCCGAAGTTCATCGACCCCATGTTCAGCGACGCGACTTCAGGCTTGAGTTGCAGCGCCGGTTGCAGTCGTTCCTCGACGAGCATGTTGGGGGCGCCGCCAGTCGTGAGGTTGATGATGACGTCGGTGCGCGCGGCGATCTCCGGCAGGAATTCCCGGAACAGTGCGGGATCCTGCGACGGCTGGCCATTCTCGGGCTTGCGCGCGTGCAGGTGGACGATCGAGGCGCCAGCCTGGGCCGCGCCGATTGCCTCGCTGGCGATCTCTTCTGCCGTGATCGGCAGGTAGGGGGACATCGTCGGCGTGTGAATACCGCCCGTTACGGCGCAAGTGACTATGACCTTGTTCTGAGGGGCTGCCATGGGGTTCCGTCTGTCGTCGATTTACGGGGACTAGTCTAGTAATCCCCAGTCGGCCGCCACCTCTCATTTCACGACATTCATGTCTCATTTCGTGACAGAATGTCGGGTATTCGGGTTTGCCCGGAGCGAACGAATCCGGGTTAAACCGGATGCAGGAGAAGCAATGGGCACATTGATTCGCACTGGCGTGCTGACCCACTATTTCAAGGTTGCGCAGCAACTGGGCCTGGAACCGAAGCCACTGCTGCGCAAGCTCGGGTTGAGCAGCGAGAAGCTTGCGGACCCCGAACACTGGATTTCCGGAAGTGCTGCCGTGACCCTGCTGGAAGCGTCAGCGCGGCTCACGCAATGCCCGACGTTCGGGCTGCGCATGGCCGAGCTGTGGCAGCTGTCCGACCTTGGCGTCGTCAGCGTGTTGCTCACGCATCAGAAGACGCTGCGCGACGCGCTTGGCACCATGATTCAGTACCGGCACCTGATGAACGAGTTCCTGGTCATCCGCATCGAGGAGAGTGGCAGGAAGGTCATCGTGCGCGAGGACGTCGTCGCGGATGAAGCCGGGCCGACCGTGCAGTCGGTCGAGCTCGCACTGGGCACGCTTTCACGCCTGTGCAGCACGTTGATCGGCACGTCCTGGCAACCCCTCGGCGTCCATTTCACCCATGACGCGCCCGATGACCTGCGGCTGCACCGCCGCATCTTCGGGGGGAAGCTGGAGTTCTCAAGCGCGTTCAATGGCTTGATCTGCCGCGCTGCCGACCTGGACTTGCCCAACCCTATTGCCGACCCCGTCATGGCGCGCCATGCGCAACGCCTGCTTGCGGGTCTGCCGGGCGCCAACGAGCCGTCGATCGTGCTCGAGGTGCGCAAGGCGATCTATCTGATGCTGCCGGCAGGGCGCGCGACGATCGAGCAGGTTGCCCAGGGCCTGGGAATGAACGTGCGTACCCTGCAGCGCCAGCTGGAAGGCGCCGGGAAGGTCTTCTCGGACATGGTCAATGGCGTGCGGCGCGATCTCGTCATCCACTATATGGACAACAGAAGCTACTCGCTCGGACGCATCGCCGAATCGCTTGGCTATTCGACGTATGGCTCGTTCGTGCGCTGGTTCGCGGCGCAGTTCGACATGACGCCGACGCAGTGGCGCAGTACCAGGCCGGCAAAACAGGTTCTTCGCCGGAGTGTGGGGGAGGGATAAGGATGGGGGTTCTTGGCGGGCGCCGCTGTTTCGCCGGCGTAGCCGGCGAAACAGCGGCGCCCGCCAAGCACGACAACCCCAACCCCCACCCAAACCCTCCCTGACGCATCCCACGCCACGCTCAGATATCCAGCACGATCTTCCCGAAATGCCGCTGTCCCGCCTGATAGCGAAACGCATCGGCGATCTCATGCAGCGGAAACTGACGGTCGATGACAGGCCGGATGCCCGTGGCATTCAGCGCCCGCACCATGTCAAGCTGATGGCGCCGGCTGCCGACCAGCAGCCCCGTGATCCGCAACTGCTTGCGCAGGATCATCCTGACGTTGAACGGCGAATCCGCACCCGACAAGACGCCGATGATGGCCACGTGCCCGCCGGTACGTACCGCAGCGACCGACTGTTCCAGCGTCGCCGCACCACCCACTTCAATAACGTGATCCACGCCGGCGCCGCCGGTCAGCGCCCGTACCGTCTCGCCCCACTTGGGTTCGTCACGGTAGTTGATCACATGGTCCGCACCAAGACTGCGCAGGCGCGCAAGCTTGTCCTCCGAGCCCGAAGTCGCAATCACGCAGGCGCCTGCCGCCTTGGCGAACTGGAGCGCGAATATCGACACGCCACCCGTCCCCAGGACCAGCACGGTTTCTCCGGGCTTCAGAGCGCCGTCAACGAACAGTGCCCGCCAGGCAGTCAGTCCCGCAGTCGTCAGGGTCGCCGCCTCGGCATGGCTATAGCCGTCCGGCGCATGCGTGAAAGCCGTTGCGGGCAAGGTCACGAGGTCTCGTGCAAAGCCGTCGATGCCATCACCGGGAACGGTGGCAAAGTCGGACAGGGCGGGTTCACCATCGAGCCATGTCGGAAAGAACGTGCTGACCACGCGGTCGCCGACTGAAAATTCCTTCACGCCTGCGCCCACTTCCGTGATGATCCCGGCGCCATCCGACATCGGAATGCGCCGCACGGCCCCGACTCCGCGGCTGACGACGCCAAAGTCGTGATAGTTCAGCGAGCTTGCGTGAATACGCACCGCGATTTCGCCAGGGCCAGGCGGTTGCGCTGTGGCGGTTCCAAGGACCAGGCGGTCAAGCCCTCCAGGTGGATCGAGGTAAATGGCTTTCATGGCAGTCAATGGTCTTTCCTCCGGAGGTTTTCACAACAGTATCTGCTTCCTCGTCGCCACTCCTGAGTATTGGCGAAGATGCGGCTGGCCATTTGACCTTTCGGGACCGCCGCTTGATGCGTCGGGACACCCCCGGGGAAACCCGACATCAACGGTTCCGGCGGCTCAGTGAAAATCGCGGCTCTCCACCATCAGGCGGCCCAGCAGCGGGCTCAGGTCGATCAGCTCCTGCGCCACCAGGTGGCGCACCTCGCCCTGCCGCTGCCATGTGCCGACCACGCCCAGCAGCGTCGCGCCGAGCACTTCCTTGCGCTGCCGCTCGATCAGGTCGGGCCAGTAGATCAGGTTGACGGTGCCGGTTTCATCCTCGATGGTGGCAAAGATGGTGCCGCTGGCCGTGGCGGGCCGCTGCCGCACGGTGACGATGCCGCAGGCGCGCACGCGGCGGCCGTTGCGGCAGTGGGAAAGCTGCTCCGCCGTGGCGTAGTCCATGGCATCGAGCTTCGCGCGCAGCAGTGCAAGCGGGTGGGACTTGAGCGACAGCCCCGTGGTGGCATAGTCGGCAGCCACCTCCTCCCCGAGGCGCGGCGCCGGCAGCGACAGCTGGCGTTCGGTCAGCGGCGCTTCATGAAGCAGGTCCCGGTGCGCGACCTGCAGCGCCGCGGCGCTGGCCTGCCAGCGGGCCTGGCGCCGGTTGCCGGCGAGTGCCGCCAGCGCGTCGGCGGCAGCCAGCACATCGATATCGTGCCGGTCCAGGGCGGCGCGCAAGGCCAGGTCTTCCACGCTGTCGAACGGACGTTGCGCGCGCACGGCCTCGATCCGCAGCGCAGCCTCTTCGCGCATGCCCTTGACGCGGTTCATGCCCAGACGCACCGGCGGCTTGCCCGCGCCGGTCTGGCCGGGCGCGGGTTCCAGCGTGCTGTCCCAGTGGCTGACCGTCACGTCGACCGGCAATGCCGCCACGCCATGGCGCTTCGCATCCTGCACGAGCTGCGACGGCGAGTAGAAGCCCATCGGCTGGCTGTTCAGCAGCGCGCACAGGAATGCCGACGGGTGGTGGCACTTGAGCCAGGCGCTGATATAGACGAGCTTGGCAAAGCTGGCCGCATGGCTTTCCGGAAACCCGTATTCGCCGAAACCCTCGATCTGCTTGCAGATGGCCTGCGCGAAGGACATCGGATACCCGTGCCCGGTCAGGCCCTCGATCAACGCCTCCTGATGCCGGCTCAGGTCGCCGCGGCGGCGCCAGGCCGCCATCGAGCGGCGCAGCTGGTCGGCCTGCCCCGGCGTGAAACCGGCCCCGTCGATGGCCAACTGCATCACCTGTTCCTGGAAGATCGGTATGCCCAGCGTGCGGCCCAGCACCTTTTCGATCACGGCGTCATAGTAGGCCGGTGGCTTCTTCGTGCGGCGCACGGCCTCGCGCCGCTTCAGGTACGGATGGACCATGCCGCCCTGGATCGGGCCCGGCCGCACGATGGCCACCTCCACCACCAGGTCGTAATAGTTGCGCGGCTGCAAGCGCGGCAGCATCGACTGCTGCGCGCGCGATTCGATCTGGAACACGCCGACGGTATCGGCGTGGCAGATCATCTCGTAGGTCTCCTTGTCTTCCTTCGGGATGTCTTCCATCCGCGCCGGCACGCCGGCCCTGGCAAGATCCTCATCCGGATTCGGCAGCAGCGCGAGCGCGCGGCGGATCGCCGACAGCATGCCCAGCGCGAGCACGTCCACCTTGAGCAGGCCCAGCGATTCGAGATCGTCCTTGTCCCACTGGATCACGCTCCGGTCGGCCATGGCCGCGTTCTCGATCGGCACCAGCCGCGACAGCTTGCCGCGCGCCATCACGAAGCCGCCCACGTGCTGCGACAGGTGGCGCGGGAAGCCGCGCAACTGCTCGGTCAGGCTGGCCCACTGCTGCACCGCCGGCGATTCGCGGTCCAGCCCGTAGCGGCCGATGCGGTCCAGGAAGCCCTGCCCGCTTTCCCACCAGGCCTGCCCCTTGACCACCTGCTCCACCACGCTGGCATCGATGCCCAGCGCGCGCCCCACGTCGCGCAGCGCGCTGCGCGAGCGGTAGGTGATCAGCGACGCGGCCAGCGCGGTGCGGTCGCGGCCGTACTTGCCGTAGATGTACTGGATGATCTCTTCGCGCCGCTGGTGCTCGAAGTCGACGTCGATATCGGGCGGCTCGTCGCGTTCGCGCGAGAGGAAGCGGCCGAACAGCAGGTTGGCCTGCTCGGGGCTGACCTCGGTCACGTACAGGCAGTAGCAGACCAGCGAATTGGCCGCCGAGCCGCGGCCCTGGCACAGGATGCCCCTTGCGCGCGCCTCGCGCACGATGTCGTGCACGGTCAGGAAAAAGTGCTCATATTGCATGTCCTCGATCAGCGTCAGTTCCTCTTCGAGCTGCTTCTCCCATTCCGGCTTCAGCCCGTGCGGAAAACGCACGCGCTTGCCGGCCTCCACTTCCTTGCGCAGGTAGCTGATCGGCGTCTCGCCCTTGGGCACCAGTTCCTCGGGATACTCGTAGCGCAGCGTATCGAGCGAGAAATCGCACAGCCCGGCAATCTTCAGCGTCTGCGCCAGCGCCTCGCGCGGATACAGGCGCGACAGCACCTGGCGCATGCGCAGGTGCTGCTCGGCATTGGGCGCGAGCGCCATGCCGCATTCGGGCAGCGGCTTGCCCAGCCGGATCGCGGTCAGCACGTCGGACAGCGGCTTGCGCGAACGCACGTGCATGGTCACCGCGCCCGCTGCCGCCAGCGGCACGCCGGACTGTGCCGAAGCGGCCTCGATCCGGCTGCGGTGCAGCGCATCGGCATGGCCCTGAAGCTGCTCCAGCGCGATCCACGCGCGTTCGCCAAAGACCTCGCGGCACCATTGCGCCTGCGCCAGCAAGTGCGAGGGATCGGGGCAGTAGTCGGGCAGCAGCAGTGCCAGGCAACCCGGCATGCCGCGCAGGTGTAACTGGCCTTCTTCGGGCACCGACAGGTCGTCCGGATGCAGCCGGTAGCTGCCCTTCTGCGCGCGCATGCGGCCCAGCGTGATCAGCTCGCACAGGTTGCCGAAACCGTCGCGGTGCTGCGCGATCAGGATCAGCCGCAGCGGTGGCCGTTCGCCCTCGCCTGCCGGCGCGGTCAGGCTGAAGCGGCTGCCGATCAGCAGCTGGAAGGCATTGGCGGCTTCGGCGTGCTCCTTCAGCGCATTGAGTTCGCCGTCGTCCTGCGGGTCGCCGGCGGCCGCCTCGCAGCGTTCCACGGCATCCTTCAGGCGCGTGCGCAGTGTCTTGATGGCGTCGTGCGCGCGCGCGGTGCCCGCCACCGAGCATTCATCGGTCAGCGCGATGCCGCGATAGCCGAGCTGGAAGGCACGCTCGATCAGTTCGACCGGATGCGACGCACCGGTCAGGAAGGTGAAGTTGGAGATGCAGTGCAACTCCACGTAGTCGGGCAGCGTGGGCAGCCACGCGGACAGCTCGGGCACGCTCATGCGAACAACCCATGCAGGAACCAGCGGTATTCGCCGCCGTCGTCCTGCCCGTCACGCCCCGGATGGCCGGGGCGCTCGCGGTAGACCCAGCAGCGCAGGCCATCGGCGCGCTCGGCGATGAAGTAATCGCGCGTGGCCAGCGCGCCGTCCCACCAGCCGGCTTCGATCCGCTCCGGCCGGGTCAGCATGCTCAGCGGGCCGCCGTGGTTCGGACGGTGGTTGCGCACCGGCAGCGGCTGCGGCTGCGGCAGCAGCCACAGCGGGCGCTCGGGCAAGGCCGGCAGCGGTGGCAGCGGCGCGCCCGCCGGCTTGCCGGCGGCCTCGTCGAGCGGGCACCAGCGGTTGGCGCACTCGGGCCGGTGGTCGGCCAGTGGCTGCGGCTGCAGCACGTTGTCGCGGCCCAGGCGCGCGACCAGCGTGTCGAGCACGCGGCCCAGCTCGGCCGGCGTGCCGCCGGGCTCGGGGAACAGCGCATCGCTCTGCGGCAGGTATTCGGCCATGGCCTCCACGCGCAGCGCCAGGCCGGTCACGGGGGCATGGAAATGCAGCTGGTCCAGCTTCTCGCGCAGCAGGCGCGACAGGTGCGCCGGATCGCGGCTGGGCTGGGCCACGCCCACTGTCACGGGCGTGCCCACGGTATCGACGCCGAGCCGGTAGCGCTCATGCTCGAGCACCAGCACGCAGCGCGTGACCCCGGCCTGTTGCACCGCCAGCCAGCCGGCCAGCGCCAGCAGCAGGCGCTGCGCACCGGCCAGCACGCCTTCGGCCGATTCGATGCGGCCCGGCAGGTCCATGCGCTGCGCGAACGCAGGCGGCGCGGCAAACCAGGTGAAGCTGGCCGTGGCCTCGCCATAGGCCTGGTCCAGCCGGGCCAGCAGTGCCGGGCCCAGCCGGCGCGCGAGCCCGGCGCGCGGCAGGCGCCGCACCTCGCCCAGCGTGCGGCAGCCGATGCCGTCGAGCCAGGCCGGATCGGCCAGCAGGCGCAGCACCTCGACCGGCAGGCGGTCCAGCAGGCGGCCCATGCGCGCGGCCTGCACCGCCCGCCGCGCCGGCCGCACGATGCCGCGGCGGGTACGGCGCATGGGCTGGCGCGCGAGCCACGCCGCGCCATGGGCCGTGGCCCCGCTGCCCACCTGCGCAAACGTGCCGAGTTGCCGCACGCACGCGCGCACCGCCCGGCACAGCGCGCGGTGGCCGCCGAACAGGCGCAGGCTGGCGGTGACGTCGAGCATCAGCGTGGCCGCTTCCGGGTCTTCATCGAATGTCACCAGCGGCGTGAAATGCAGCAGCGCCAGCGCCGCCGCGTGCAGCAGCGCGGCTTCGGCGGCCGGGTCGCGCTCCAGTTGCACGACCTCGGCCGACAGCGCCTGCACGCCGCCGCGCCGCATGCCGAAACCCACGCCCAGCGCCATGGCCGGGGCGTTGGCCAGCATCACCCGTTCGCGCTCCATCACCACCACCGGCACGGCATGGTGCAGCGTGCCAAGGGCGGAGACGGGCGTGGAGGAAGACGCCGCGGAAGGCGGCATGGCCGGCTCAGGCCAGCTCGGCTGCAGCGCGTCCAGCGACAGGCGCGGCAGATGCACCGCGATCCAGTACGACATGGGCGGAACCTCCCGCAACAACAGGTGAAACAGCCGGGACAGGCGCGGCATGGCCGCCGCGGCGGGCGCCCTCCAGGCCATCCAGCCGCAGCCGCAGCGGGGCCTCGCGCACCGGCCCGCGCCGCTTGTGGAAGACGATGGACAGCGCGTTGCCCGGCAGCGGCGACAGCAGCAAGCGCAGCACCGCCGGCGACGACTCGCGCAGCGCCGTGGCCGGCCGCATGGCCCACACCGCGGCGTCGCCGGCCTGCGCCAGCACTTGCAGGCGGCGCACCGCTTCCGGCCGCGCGGCCGGCAGCCATACCAGCACCGCGCCGAACGCCTGGCTGCGCAGCATCTGCTCGGCCGCCCACAGCACATCGGCCTGCTGCGCGTGCTTGCCGGCACCGGCGGCCGCCCGCACCCAGTAGAGCTGGCGCGCCGGCAAACCCGCCGCGGCCAGCCCCATCGCATTGGGCAGGTAAGGCGGCCCCACCAGCCCGATGCGCCGCCCCGCCGCCGCCAGCGCCCGCAGCGCCGGCAGCAGCAGGCGCAGTTCGCCCGCCCCGCCCTGCGTGGTCAGCAACTCCGTCACCCCGCCCACCGGCCAGCCGCCGCCGGGCAATTCCGCCGCCAGTCCGGCATAGCCGGCCGGCCACACCGGCTGGCTGCCGGCGCGGCCAAGCTGGCCGGCACGCCACAGGCTGGGATAGCGATGCTCGAGCGCGGCCACGGCCGCCTCCCGGCTTGGCGGCGGATGCTGGGCAGGCGCAGGGAAAGCGGGAGCCTCCGCGGCGGGGGCTGCGGGTGCGGTCATGTGAATGTTGAGTCTCGCCGGCGTGGCGAATAGTGGTTTTACGATAACTGTATATTTATACAGTATTCGAGGCAATGCAAGGGGGTAGGTGGAATGTGATCAACTCGTTCCGGGAAACCGGAATTGGCCACTCTATTCCAACCTTAGCGGCTGCGAACGTGTAGTTCGCAGCCGCTACTACTATCGCGCACGCTAACTCATGATCGGTGCCATCGCAGTTTCGATTCTGGAAAGCTGGTTCCCGGTAATCATGCCACTGAGAACCTGACTGAAGCGGGGCTCCTGCACTCCGGAGATGATGTATTGCCACCTGTATGCGGCAAGCAGGCCGATGCGCACTGCATCCTTGTCAGCCATCGACAGCGGTCGTCGGCAGATCATGGCAAAGTAGTCAGCGTCCGCACTGGCCTGAGTTTGCAGAATGCCGTCCACGGCGGCGACCAGTTCGATCAGATCGTTGACAGCTGCGTCACGTTCTTCAGGCGAAAGCCTCCCATCTTCGCGTTGCCATTCGATTTCATCGAGAATCGCATGCTGTGATTCCTCGCGCCAGTGATAGAGAAAGACATCTTTCCATAGTTCAGAGGAGTTCATGTCGCCGTCGATGCTGCCTCGATAGTGCGCGAGCACGAAGAGTTCGATGTGGCAGGTTAGAGCGAGCACTGACCACGTGGACTTCCCGAGGACGAACGAGGCCACACTATTTGCTTCCGGCAAGAACGTATAACCAGCTGGCATGCCTTCGGCGCACATGCGTTCGATGCGGCGAAACAGCTCCTGGTGCTTGATTTCTTCGTCACCGAACCGGACCAGGGCTTCCAGCGCGATCTGGTCGCCGAGTCGGTAAGGGCCGCTCATCTCCAGTACCTTCGCCGCGATGAAGCGTTCGACGAGACCAAACATGTTCGCATACGTACGGCCCTGAATCTGACTGAGCAGACGCTGCTCGTCGTGTCCGAGAAAGGCGAGAGAATCGACCTTTGATAGAGCGTCCGGCAGAAATTTCTTCGTAAAATCGAAGCTTCGGCCACGAATTACGTCGCGGTCGATATCCCAGCGGACGCGCTTGGATGCAGCGATGCACTTGGCGTAGCGGTTGGTGATCACCTTTTGCCCATCAGTCATGATTTCCATTGAAACTCTCCTTCGATACGTCTCACGTCCCGTGGCGGCCGCGAGCGACGACTGTCCTCCGACCCTGCACGGTTCGAACGCCGGGCGGCGGTTTGAGGCACCGAGGTGTGGATCTGCCGCCTGGCGCAAGCGATGGTGCCGCCCGGATTTGCCATCCTTCCGAATGGCAAGCCACGTTTGGACTACGGCAACATCACGATTCCAACTATCGTTGGCTGACGTCAGCAATCCGTGAACAGCGGGCGAGGCCGCGTAAAAACGCCGTAAAAAGAGTTCTCATGAAAGCAGCCGCATCTTGCCGGGTAGCCTGCGCAAAGGCCGTATTCGAGTCAGCAACCAACCCCATGCCTACTCCGACCCTTTGTAGGACGAGGTGAACCTAAAGAAGTGACCTGCGCGAGACAGCGGGAGCGCAGTCTTCACTGATACCTGACAGTCGCGCCGGGCGGACTAGACTTTTCGAGAGCGACGCTTCACCTCACGCACGACATGGCCCGGCTCAAGATAGAAGTCCTCGGAGGCCTGCAAATCAGGCTTGCCGGGCAGCATGGATCGCTGGCTTTTCCCACCAGGAAGAGCAAGGCCGTCCTGGTCTACCTTGCCTTGTCGCCGGGCATGCTGCGGTCGCGAGAGCAACTGGCCAGCGTGCTTTGGGAGCGCAGCGCGGAGGAGCAGGCAAGAGCCAGTTTGCGGCAGACACTGTCGAGCTTGCGCCGGATCCTGCCGGACGCCCCGACACTCTTGAACGCGGAGCCGGATGCGATATGGCTTGACGGACAGTCCGTGGAAGTCGACGCGCTGCAATTCACGAGCCTCTCGGCTGAACGATCTCCTGATTCCCTGGCAAAAGCTGCTGCACTCTATCGGGGCGCCCTACTCGATGGCTTCGGCCTTCGTGAAGAACCCTTCGAGCAGTGGATGATCATGGAGCGTCGCTGGTTTCATGAGCGCGCCGTGGAAGTGTTCACCGAGCTTGCCAGCCATTACGAACAATCTGGCGAATTTGATCGTGCAATGGCGACGGCAAGCAGAGTATTGGCTTTGGACTCGACACTCGAGTGGGCCCATGCGCTGCTTATGAAACTGTATGCGATGACCGGACGCCGGAACGCTGCTGTCCGCCAGTACCAGGAATGCGCCCGAGTGCTCAATACCGAACTCGGCATTGCCCCGGCCGAGAGCACTCAACGTCTGGCTGCTCAAATCCAGCAGGATTCAGGTGGAATTGGAGAACCTAAAGGCCAGACCGTGGCTGTCGGGAAACCCGCCAAGCAGTCCGGGATTGCGTCGCGCGCTGGCTACGCAGCGGACAGCGCAACGGCATTGCCGGCGGAGCGCAAGCACCTGAGTGTGCTCTGCGCGCGCGTGCGCCAACCCATCAGCGTCATCGATCACGAGAAGGCGCTTGAGCGCATCGATGCTGTGTTGAAAGCAATGGTCGACTCTGTTCAGCGATTCGGTGGCCTCGTTACCCAACTCAGAAGCGATGGTGTCACTGCATTATTTGGAGCGCCCGTCGCACACGAAGAGCATGCGGTGGAAGCCTGTTTTGCAGCGCTCGCGATGCGCGCACACATTTCGGCGCTCATTGAGCGATCCCTGGACGTGCGGATTGGCATACATTCCGGCGAGGCTGTCGTCCGGACGATTGGCGACGAGGGGTCGAAGCACTATGACGCGCTCGGCTCCGTTCCGCAGCTCGCGAATCAGATCGATGCCGCACTCGCCGCCGGAGAGATCGGCGTGAGCGCCGACACGGTTAGGTGTGCGGAAGGGTTCATCGAACTTTTGGATCTTCGCGCGAGACCGCTTCCTGGTGCGACGCCCCCCCTCGATATCTTCACGCTGGGGACAAAGTCCGAGTTGCGTCTTCGCTGGAACGCTCGTACCGTACGCGGCCTCACGCATTTTGTCGGCCGCGACACAGAGATGGCCAGCTTGCAGGGGATGCTTGCGCGTGCCGGACACAGCGCAGGCCAGGTATGCGCCGTCGTCGGGGAACCGGGCGTGGGAAAGTCTCGCCTCGTGCATGAATTTGTCAACTCGGAACAGGCGGCCGGGTGGACAAAATTCGAAACGGGCGCGACATCGCGCGACACGAGCACGATCTATCTTCCGCTGGCCAGTCTGCTCCGGACGTGGTTCGGCATCGGGACGCATGACACACTGGCCGAGGCTGCCGACAAGCTTCGTCGCGGCATCGATGCGGTCGACCCGGCGCTCGCCTGGACGTTCCCTGCGTTGGCTGCAATGCTGGACTTACCGCCGGACGATCCGCAATGGGACATGGCGAGTCCGCCGCAAAGGCGCAAGCGCACACTCGAAGCGATTACCTCCCTCGTGATCCGAGCGAGTGAGCACCGCCCATCGATCCTCGTTGTCGAGGATCTGCACTGGATCGATGAGGGCACGCAGGCCGTGCTCGATCATCTTGTCGACTTTATCGGTGCGTCACGCGTGATGCTTCTCGTGACCCATCGCCCCGAGTATCGGCACTCATGGTCTGGCAAAAGCTATTTTTCCCAGCTGCACGTCGACAGTCTCGGCGACGAAGAAGCAAGCTTGCTGCTGCAGTCGCTGCTCGGCGACGGCAGCGAGCTTTCCGCCCTTAGACGTCACCTGATCGAACGCACGGGATGCACACCGCTGTTCCTGGAAGAGTCCGTTCGTGCGCTCGCAGATTCGGGCGCACTGGTTGGCCAAAAGGGCGCCTACCAGATGGCGCGAACGATAGACACGTTCGAGATTCCATCGACCGTGCATGCTGTTCTCGCTTCGCGGATCGATCGCCTGTCTGCGCAACAGAAGGCCATTCTGCAGATGGCGGCCGTGATCGGTCATGAATTCTCCGTCGATCTTCTTGAGCCGATAGCCGATCTCGATCGCGAGCGGCTACTCGATCTGCTCGCCGATCTGCAAGCGGCCGAATTCCTCTATCAGACCCGCTTGTTGCCGCATCAGCAATACACCTTCAAGCATGCGCTCACGCATCGAGTCGCCTATGCAAGCGTACTCAAGGAGCGAAGACGCTCCATTCACGTGCAGCTTGTGGGTGTCATCGAGCAACTTTACACGCAACGTCTTGATGAGCATGTCGAACGCCTCGCGCATCATGCGCTTGCTGGAGAGCTTTGGGACAAGGCTATTCACTATCTGTACCAGTCCGCAGGCAAGGCGCTGCAGCGGTTCGCTTATCCGCAAGCCGTAGATCATCTGAACAAAGGACTCGAGATCATCCAGATGTTTCCTGGTTCCCCTGCGCGGCTCAGGCAAGAGCTCGAATATCAAAAGGTCCTTGGCGTGACCATGATGGCAGCGAAGGGTTGGGCGGCCAAGGAAGTCCTTGACGCGTATACGCGGGCAAGGGAGCTCTGCGAGGAGCTTGGAGACGAGAGCGAACTGTTCACCGCACTGCGGGGAGAAGGACAGTATCGAATGATCCGTGGTGAGTCGAAAATCGCCCGTGAACTTGGCAACCGGTGCACAGCACTGACCGCCGGCTCGCATGACCCCGGGATGCAAATCGAAACGCATCATCTCTTCTGGACGAACAGCTTCTTCATGGGGGAATATGCGGCTTCAGAGTTTCATAGCCGAAGCGGAATGATCCTTTACGAGCGAGAGCGAGACCACGCGCTGACATTCAAATACTCTGGACATGATCCTGGTGTGTGCTGCCGGTGCTTCATCGCGCTGGTTCAGTGCCTGCGTGGGTATCCGGACAAATCACTGTCGATTTGCGACGATGCGCTGGGGCTCGCCCAAGAACTCGGTCATCCACTGACGACCGCATTGGCCTATTGGGCCCGCAGCTTCGTACATATCTTGCGGGGCGAGCCGGAGCTGGCGCGGCAGTGGGCTGTGCGGGAAATTGCAGTTTGCGATGAGTACATGCTGCCCTTGCTGCTGTCGCAAGGCAAGTTTCAGCTGGGTTGGTCGCTGGCACAAATGGGCGATCTCGACGAAGGCATAGAACGGATGCGGGAGGGAATTTCAGCAATCAGTGCAACAGGCGCGGAAATGGGGCTGCCGTACTTCAATGCGCTGCTTGGCGAGGCGCTTGGCCGGGCGGGCAAACCGGACGCAGGGCTCGTCGAAATCGATCGGGCGCTCGGGACCTATCCGGAAATTTGTGTACGAGGCATATCATGAGAGGTAATGACCATGGATATGCCGATGAAGAAGAAACGTACGGT